>CANOUR010000017.1 GCA_947570265.1 uncultured Bacteroidales bacterium
AAACAACCCCCGCTGCCCCCAAAGTCAGCCTATACAACAAAAGCAGCGGAGACCCGCCCAAGCGCCCCCACCTCATACCTCATCACTCAGACATCGTACCTGTCTACGCGGCAGCTGCCCCCGCCGCCTAAAGCGAAAACGGCAGCGAGAGCACATTGACATTTTTATCCTATTTTGCTGACCCGTAATGACGAAAAAATTTTGCGGAGTGAAAGTAGTTTGTTAATTTTGTGGCGCGTGCGGCCTCCCGTGCGCAATGATGCTATGAACTATTGACAGAACATCACTTATATAATGCAATGACAGAAAAGAAAGAACGACTGTTTGACATGTTCCCGCCTGTTTCCACCGAGGAATGGCGGGCAAAGGTAGAGGCCGACCTCAAGGGCGCCCCCTTTGACAAGAAACTTGTCTGGAGAACCTCCGAAGGCTTTGATCTGCAGCCTATGTATCGTGCTGAGGACATCGAAGGGCTGAGTACTACCGACTCACTCCCCGGTGAATATCCCTACATGCGTGGCACTCGCACCGACAATGATTGGCTTACACGTCAGGAAATCCTCGAGGAGGATGCTGCCGCTGCCAACGCTAAGGCGCTTGAAGTGCTCGGCAAGGGTGTCAACTCACTCGGTTTCCGTGTGCAGGAACTCGACCGTGCCAAACTCGATCTGCTCCTCAAAGACATCAGCATCCCCGCGGTAGAGATCAACTTCACATGCTGCCCCAAGTGCGCTCTGCCTTTGGCCGAGGCTCTCGTGGCATTCCTCAAGGAAAAAGGCTGGGACAAAGAGTTCCGCGGTTCGATCGATTTCAACCCGATGCGCCGTCCTCTCCGTCACGGTGACGCATTCCCCGGCGACATCGCCGCTATGGCCGTCAAGCTCGTTGAGGCCGTCAAGGACGTTCCCGCTCTCAAGGTGCTCGCAGTCGACTCATTCATGCTCTCGAATGCAGGTGCGTATATCTATCAGGAACTCGGCTACGCCATGTCATGGGGCGCTGAGTGGATGGCCATGCTCACCGAGGCCGGTGTATGCCCCAATGAGGTTGCACGCCGCATCAAGTTCAACATGGGTGTCAGCTCAAACTACTTCATGGAACTGGCCAAGTTCCGTGCTGCCCGCATGCTTTGGGCTCAGATCGCCCATGGATTCGGCGCATCTGAGGCCGATGCCAAGATGTCGGTTCACGCAATCACATCGCGCTTCAATCAGACAATCTACGACGCCCACGTCAACCTCCTCCGCAGCCAGACCGAGGCTATGTCGGCTGCGCTCGCAGGTGTTGACTCCATCACAGTGACTCCTTTCGATGCTCCCTATCAGAAGCCCGATGACTTCTCGGAGCGCATCGCCCGCAACCAGCAGTTCCTTCTCAAGGAAGAAAGCCACCTCGACAAGGTGGTCGACCCCGCAGGCGGTTCTTACTATGTCGAGACCCTCACTGTCGCTATCGCTCGCGAGGCCTGGAAGCTCTTCCTCGCTGAAGAGGAAAAGGGTGGATTCCTTGCATGCATCAACAACGGATCTGTTCAGAAGACAATCCGCGAGGCAAGCGAGAAACGCCACACCGACGTAGCTCGTCGCAAAGAGATCCTGCTCGGTACAAACCAGTATCCCAACATCAACGAGACCGCCGATCAGAAGCTCGCTTGCGATGCCGGTGCCAACGCCTGCGGTTGCGGCCATGCCGAGGAAAAGAGCTGCGAAGGCGGACTGCCTAACGCTCGTGCGGCAAGCGATTTCGAAGCTCTTCGTCTTGCCACCGAACGCTCCGGCAAGCGTCCCCGCGTGTTCATGCTCACAATCGGCAACCTCGCAATGCGTCTGGCTCGTGCTCAGTTCTCGACCAACTTCTTCGGTTGCGCCGGCTACGAGATCATCGACAATATCGGTTTCGACACGGTTCAGGCCGGTATCGACGCCGCAATCGAGAAAAAAGCCGACGTTGTCGTGCTCTGCTCGAGCGACGATGAATATGCTGCATTCGCTCCCGAGGCATTCAAGGCTCTCGCTGGCCGCGCCGAGTTCGTAGTGGCCGGTGCTCCCGCATGTATGGACGAGCTCAAGGCTGCCGGAATCAACGATTTCATACATGTGCGTGTCAATGTTCTCGACACCCTGCGTGACTTCAACAACCGTCTCCTTGCCAAGTAAGAGCAATCTTCACCTTATATAATACAATCGAAATGAGACCCGATTTCAAATCTATCGATATAACGAAAGAGGCTTTCGCTGCTGCTGAGCACAAGCCTCTCGCCGGGGGTGAAGAATGGCTGACCCCTGAGCTTATCCCCGTCAAGCCTGTTTATACAAAGAGCGACCTCGAGGGCATGGAACACCTCAACTATGTCAGCGGTCTGCCTCCCTTCCTCCGTGGCCCGTACAGCGCCATGTATCCTCTCCGCCCCTGGACAATCCGTCAGTATGCCGGATTCTCCACCGCTGCCGAATCCAATGCTTTCTACCGTCGCAACCTCGCTTCAGGTCAGAAAGGTCTGTCGGTTGCGTTCGACCTCGCCACACACCGTGGCTACGATGCCGACCACGAACGCGTTGTTGGTGACGTAGGCAAGGCTGGTGTGTCAATCTGCTCGCTCGACGACATGCAGGTGCTCTTCGATGGCATTCCTCTCAACAAGATGTCTGTCTCGATGACCATGAACGGCGCTGTCCTCCCCGTCCTCGCATTCTACATCAATGCAGGTCTTGAGCAGGGTGCTAAGCTCGAAGAGATGGCCGGTACTATCCAGAACGACATCCTCAAGGAGTTCATGGTGCGCAACACCTACATCTATCCCCCTGAATTCTCGATGCGTATCATCGCCGACATCTTCGAGTACACATCGAAAAACATGCCCAAGTTCAACTCCATCTCGATCTCCGGCTATCACATGCAGGAGGCTGGCGCAACATGCGACATCGAGCTGGCCTACACTCTCGCCGACGGTCTCGAATACCTCCGCGCTGGTGTCAACGCAGGCATGGACATCGACTCTTTCGCTCCTCGTCTCTCGTTCTTCTGGGCTATCGGCATGAACTTCTTCATGGAAGTGGCCAAGATGCGTGCTGCACGCATGCTTTGGGCTAAGATCGTGAAGCAGTTCAACCCCAAGAACCCCAAATCGCTCGCTCTGCGCACTCACTGCCAGACATCCGGCTGGTCGCTCACCGAGCAGGATCCGTTCAACAACGTCGGCCGTACATGTATCGAGGCTATGGGTGCCGCTCTCGGTCACACACAGAGTCTCCACACCAACGCTCTCGACGAGGCAATCGCTCTCCCGACCGACTTCTCTGCACGTATCGCACGCAACACACAGATCTACATCCAGGAAGAGACAATGGTCACCAAGCAGGTCGACCCCTGGGCTGGTAGCTACTATGTTGAATCGCTCACAAATGAGATCGCTCACCGTGCATGGGAGCACATTCAGGAAATCGAGAAACTCGGCGGTATGGCCAAGGCCATCGAGACCGGTCTTCCCAAGCTCCGCATCGAGGAAGCTTCCGCACGCACTCAGGCTCGTATCGACTCTGGCCGTCAGACCATCGTCGGTATCAACAAATATCGCCTCGACCACGAAGATCCCATCGACATCCTCGAGATCGACAACACCGAGGTTCGTAAGGAGCAGGTTGAACGCCTCAATGCCGTAAAGGCAAAACGCGACGAGGAAGCTGTCAAGAAAGCGCTCGCCGACATCACCGAGTGCGTACGCACAAAGAAGGGCAACCTTCTCGACCTCGCCGTCAAGGCTGCCGGTCTGCGCGCCACTCTGGGTGAGATCTCCTATGCTTGCGAAGAAGTTGTTGGCCGTTACAAGGCTGTAATCCGTACTATATCAGGCGTGTATTCATCAGAAACAAAGAATGACGACGATTTCGCAAAAGCACAGAAAATGTGCGAGGAATTTGCTCGTCGCGAGGGTCGTCAGCCCCGCATCATGATCGCTAAGATGGGTCAGGACGGTCACGACCGTGGCGCAAAGGTAGTTGCAACCGGCTATGCCGACTGTGGCTTCGACGTCGACATGGGTCCCCTCTTCCAGACTCCTGCCGAAGCTGCCCGTCAGGCCGTGGAGAACGACGTTCACATCCTTGGCGTCAGCTCGCTCGCTGCCGGACACAAGACCCTCATACCTCAGGTAATCGAGGAACTCAAGAAACTCGGTCGCCCCGACATCATGGTAACCGCCGGCGGTGTCATCCCCGCACAGGACTATGACTTCCTCTACAAGGCAGGTGTCGCTGCTATCTTCGGCCCCGGCACTCGCATCCCGGCATCGGCTATCAAGATGCTCGAACTGTTCACACCCGAGGAATGAACCACATGTGAACACCCTCTGTGTTCACATCACATAGCATAGAGAAACGCGCCTACGTGTCATTCACGCAAGGCGCGTTTCTCGATATTAAGTATCCTACTGCAGTTCCACCCTCACCTGTCCTACAGGTAGTTTCCCGACGATGCGGAGCACCTTATGTTCATCAGATGTTGAAATCCAGGCCTCCATGTCATCGCTCGATTTTTTCTTACCGTCGGTTGTGAAAGTGAATCGCACCTTGTGCGAATCAACGGTTTGGCCGTTGCGCAGTTTCACACGCTCTTTCCCGGCATACGTAATGGTCACAGTCTCGCTTTTCGACCCCGAAAACACGGTCGATTTGCGTTTATCACCGGCTTTCATCCCATCAAGATCAAGTGTGCGTATGTAGTAGAATATCGAAAGCATGTCGAACGCTTCCCCCGCTGTCTCCAGCTGCCGTTCCGATTTCGACATCTTTCCTTTCCTCACCCGAGTGAATTTGGCCGCACCGCTCGTCTTGTTCCCGCTGTGGCTGAAATCAATCTCATCAAGCATATATTTGCCATCCTCATGCGCGGCTTTCACATAACGCTTCGGTCGGAATCCGTCACGTGCCACCACCGAAGTAAGCGTGTCGCGCACGCGGTATATGCGGTCAGCCCACGGTTTTGACTTGGCCGTAAGTGTCATCACATAGTCTTTGCCGCTGTTTCTCAACGTCAGTCTTGCGTCGCCTGCATCCTTGTGTATAAGCCCCCATTTGTATGTCACGACATAATTCAATGTCTCCTCCGGCATTGGCTTGGCGAAAACGACAGATATTGACGTTATAAGCATTGTGATGTAAAGCAGTGATTTTTTCATAAGTTGCGGATCAAAATAAGTCAGATCAAAATATTATAACGCCGCAACTGGCTCGAAAGTGTGAAAACTCGTAAATTTGCACCATGACAACATCATTTTCCCCAATGCAGCAGATAAAGCGGCGCTTTTTCGCGTTGCGTAATGGAGTGGTGGCCGACACAATGCGTCGTGCCGGAGCACCATATCGTGTGGTATTCGGCCTCTCATTGCCGCAGGTCGCCGGCATTGCCGCTGAACATGGCCCCGATCCCGATATGGCACGCGAGCTATGGAAAAACGTCTCCACGCGTGAGAGCCTGTTGCTCGCCCCTATGCTCATGCCTCCCGAAGTGATTGGCATCGACGAGGCGATCGAGTGGGTGAGTGGAGCGCCAACGACCGAGGCTGTCGATGTTTTGTGCCTGAAGCTGCTTCGTCGTCTCGCATACGCCCCCGAACTTATGCGGCGTCTTTTCTCATCTGCTTCTTCCATGGATCGGTATACAGCCCTGCGCCTTGCATTCAATCTATTGCCTGGCACCATTGACGAAGCCGAGGCTATGGCTCGGGCAGAATCTCAGCAGTCAGATCCCCTGACAGCTTCAATATCCCGTCAGCTCCTCGACGAGATTGAGTTTCTGCGCGGATAGTGTCACTTATAGTTTAAACAAAACAACAGCAGGATGCCGTGGTCTGAAGCCGTCGGCATCCTGCTGGTTTATCTGCTGATCTGCTGTGCGTCGTGCCGTCAGGCAGTCGCTTTCATGGCGCTTTTGCGGCCGAGCCAGTCGCTGAGCCATACGCCTATCAAAATCAAGGCACATCCGGTGTAGCCTACGATTGTCACTTTCTCGCTCAATATCAGAGCCGATGCGACAAGTGTCACAACCGGTTGGAAATACAGGTAGTTCGATGCTTTCACCGTGCCCATCTTCTTGATGGCGATACTCCATATCATGAATGCGAACACCGATGCAAATGCACTGAGGAATACAATGTTGCCCCAGACTGCCGGCCGCAGCAACACATCAAGCGACGCATGCTCGGGATCCATTGGCAGGAAGGGAAGCGCCGTGATCACACCATAGAAAAATGTCTTGCGTGTAATGAAAGTTGCCGAATAAAAAGCGTTTAGACGGCGAAGCACCACTGAATATATGGCGAATGTGAATGCAGCTCCAAGGGCAAGCAGGTCGCCGAACGGATTCATCTTGATGACGAAACTGCTGTTGAATATCACGCAGCCCACGCCCAGGAATGCCACGAGTGAACCTCCGAGCACTCCGGCCGACGGACGTTCCGACTTGTAGAGTGCGCCCAGCAGAAGGGTCGTAAGCAGCGGAGATGTCGTGGTGATCAGCGAGACGTTGCTCACCAAAGTGTATTTAAGAGCGATGTTTTCAGCTATGAAATATATCGAGCCTCCGCACAGACCGCACACAAGGAATAGCATCTCATCGCGCCAATTGTTGCTCATCAGTTTTTTGTGACACATGCACAATAGAAGTAGATATGCCAGACCGAATCGGTAGACATATATCTCAACGGCATTGAGTCCGTTGTCGAGCAACACTTTGGATGATACGAATGAGATGCCCCAGGCCACCATTGTCAAAACGGCGCCTACGTGACACCAAAACATTGACCGGTCTTTTGATGCGGAACCGGAGGCAGGGGATGCTGTGTTTGATGCAGCCATAAAGATATGCTTGTTTAAAATTTCTATCCGGTCACAAAATTAGTTAATTTTTTCGGTCTGTCAAGCGATCTTATGCCTGCCGTTGTTCTAAATATGAGGTGTTTTTCAACATATTTTCACTTCACCGATGCAATACTGTGCGGCAATGAGGGCAAATGCAGCCAATTTGTTAAATTTGCCGGGTATTTTAAGAAATATTCATTAAAACGTTTAAAGATGAAAATCGTGAAATTATTTGGTGGCCTCGCGTTGGCCGCGTGTGTGCTTGTCTCGTCAAGCTGTAACATGAACAATACCGGCAAAGGCGCGCTCATTGGTGGCGGTGGCGGTGGAGCTATCGGCGCTGGCATCGGCGCATTGATCGGTGGTGGTAAAGGTGCTGGCATCGGTTCGGCTATCGGAGCGGCAGTCGGTGCAGGTGCAGGTGCTCTGATCGGTCGCAAGATGGATAAGCAGAAGCAGGAACTTCAGCAACAGTTGGCTGATGCGGCCACAGTGCAGACAGTGGAAGATCAGAATGGCCTTCAGGCTATCAAGGTGACGTTCAACAGTGCCATCCTCTTCCCGACAAATGGCACAACTCTCAGCCAGAGCGCACGTAACGATCTGAGTCAGTTTGCCGCATCGCTGCGCAACAATCCCGATACCGACGTGCAGATTGACGGCTACACCGACAACACTGGTACTTATGCCGTGAATGAACGGGTGGCCAACGGCCGTGCTGATGCCGTCAAGACATTCCTTGTCAACAGTGGCGTGGCAGCCCAGCGTCTTACCGCCTATGGAATCCCCATGGCCGATTATGTCGCAAGCAACGACACTCCCGAAGGTCGTGCACAGAACCGCCGTGTCGAAATCTACATCACTGCCAATCAGCAGATGATACAGAAGGCCGAGGCTGGCACCCTGCAGTGATATAAAAAGTGGTGATACAAGGCGCAGTTACGGAGAATTTGCGTAATTTTGCGACCGGTATCACCACTATTTTATGACAAAAGACAACAATCAGTCAACACCTCCTCGCCGCCGTGGCCGCGGGCTTATAGTGACTCTCTGGGTGGCTTTCGCCGCGTGTGTGGCGGGGGTATTCATGTTTTTCTTCCTCATATACAATGGCATTATCGGATACATGCCGCCTGTAGAGGAATTGAAAAATCCACACGATCGTTTTGCTTCGGTAATATATTCGGCTGACGGAAAAGAAATCGGCCGTTATTTCCGCAATACGGGCAACCGTGTCTACGCCGACTTCGACGACATTTCGCAGCATGTGGTCGATGCGCTCATTGCCACAGAGGATGTCCGATTCAAGGATCATTCGGGTATCGATGCACGCGCTTTAGGTCGCGTATTCCTGCGCACGATCATCATGCAGCAGAAAAACGCCGGCGGTGGTTCAACCCTCACGCAGCAGCTTGCAAAACAGCTCTATTCGCCTGAAAGCTCCGGTTTGTTGTCACGAGCCATACAGAAACCGATCGAATGGATGATTGCTGTGAAGCTCGAGCGCTTTTATTCAAAGGAAGAGATCATCAAGATGTATCTCAACCAGTTCGACTTTCTGTATAATGCGGTTGGCATAAAGAGCGCGGCATGGGTATATTTCGGCAAAGATCCTAAAGATCTCAACATTCAGGAAGCTGCCACGCTCGTTGGTATGGTGAAAAATCCCTCTTACTACAATCCCGTCCGCAAAAACGAGCGCACCCGTCAGCGCCGCAATGTGGTGTTTGAGCAGATGCACAAGGCGGGTTTGCTTACTCGTGCAGAGGTTGACTCACTTTCTGCACTCCCTCTCGAACTCAAATTCCACAGGGTTGACCATAAGGATGGTATAGCACCATACTTTCGCGAAGAGCTGCGCCGCATGCTCCGGGCAAAGAAACCTGAGCGTTCGGCCTACCGTGGTTGGGAATCGCAGAAATTTGTAGATGATTCAATCGCATGGGAGACCAATCCCTTATACGGCTGGATTGAGAAAAATCCCAAACCCGACGGCTCGAAATACGATATCTATGCCGATGGCCTTAAGATATACACGACTATCGACAGCCGCATGCAGCAGTATGCCGAGGATGCGGTTGCCAAGCATATGGGTGGCTATCTCCAGCCGGCATTCTTCCGCGAAAAGCGTGGGTCGAAAAGCGCCCCTTACACGAGCGACCGACGCGAGCTATCTGAGATAAGATTGAACCATCTGCTGCGCAGCGCCATGCGCAACACCGACCGATATCGCATGATGGTGAAGGCCGGGGCGTCGCGCGGTGAGATAGAGCGGGCATTCAACACTCCGCGCGAGATGAAAGTGTTCAGCTACCGTGGAATGATTGATACGGTGATGACGCCGATGGATTCTGTGCGGTATCACAAAAGTTTCCTCCGTTGCGGATTTATGGCTGTGGATCCCCGCAATGGTCATATAAAGGCATACGTCGGAGGCCCCGATTTCTCATTTTTCCAATATGACATGGTGTCTACTGGACGTCGCCAGATCGGATCGACGGTCAAGCCTTTCCTTTATGCCTATGCAATGGAAGAAGGTTACACACCATGCGATGTGTTCCTTAACTCGCAACCGGTACTCACTGATGAGAACGGCAACGCTTGGGCCCCGCGCAACGCCGGCAAGTCGCGGGTCGGCGAAATGGTGGATCTGCGGTGGGCATTGACTACGTCAAACAACTGGATCTCTGCCCGGTTGATTTCAGCATTGTCTCCTGCCAGCCTCGCCCGCACGATGCACAACTTCGGCATCAACTCACATATCGATCCGGTGCTATCACTGTGTCTCGGCCCTAACGACGTGTCGGTGAAGGAAATGGCAGGCGCGTACACGGCATTCGCCAATAATGGCATGCGTGTGGATCCCATGATGGTCACCGCTATTGCCGATGCCAACGGCAACATAATCTCTGAGTTCACCCCAAAACATACCGAGGTGCTCAGCGAGACGGCCTATTGGCGCATACTTTCGATGTTGCTAAATGTGGTGGACAGCGGTACGGCTCGTCGATTGCGTTCGACCTATGGACTTACTGCCCAGATGGGTGGCAAGACCGGCACAACCAACTACAATGCCGACGGTTGGTTTATGGGTTTCACTCCGCAGCTTGTAGCTGCTACGTGGGTAGGTGGCGACGAACGTTTCATTCACTTCAACAACATGGGCTATGGTCAGGGTGCGGCGATGGCTTTGCCAATCTATGGACTGTTTATGAAGAAGGTCTATGCCGACCAGTCTTTGCCCTACAGCCAGAGCGCGGTGTTTGAGTTCCCATCTGACGTCAATCTATGTCAGAAAGAGTATTTCGGCGACTATGCGGCCGAGCCGGTAGATGCCGACAACAATGCCGAGGAACAGACCATCGACGATATATTTGATTGAGCAACTCCAAAATAATGTTAAAGAACCGCGCCGGTGCAACATCGGCGCGGTTTTCGCGTCATTTCTAAGTGTACTCATCGATCCATATTATTTGGACTTGGCTCTGTGAAGTTAAGGAAAAACTTGTTAACTTTGCATCTTGAATAATTATGAATGGTTATGTCCCGTAAACTGCCAATATATACCGTGCTCGCGCTCATGGGTGTCGCAGCCGCAAGCTGCAACTCAGATCCTGAGCAGGCGACAGTCTCGACTTACGAAAGCACTGCTGTCGATGCTTTTTCGCTGAAGGCCAATGACAAGGTGCTTGCACATCTTGATTCGGTGTATTTTTCCATCGATCTCAACAACGGGCGCATTTTCAATGCCGATTCGCTACCGAAAGGCACCGACGTGAGTCGTCTGGCAGTGAACGTATCGACAACGGCGGTAGGTCGTGTCGAGTTGATTGTCAACCGCGGTGCGCTCGGAGACACCATCTACAACTACACGGCGTCGCAGAACGATAGCATAGATTTTAGCCACGGCCCGGTGACGCTCCGCATCACCGCCCAGAACGGCGACATACGCAACTATAGCGTCAATGTCAATGTGCACAAGATGGAGCCCGATTCCCTGTACTGGAACAGGTCGGCTGTCACAACGCTTCCTACGTCTCTCGATGCCGTTGTTCAGAAGTCTGTGAAATTCCGTGATCAGGCCGTCACGCTGACAGCCGATGCCGATGGCAATGCGTGCATTGCTTTGTCAGATGATCCGGCTGACGGATGGCAGACCTTCTCTGCTCAGCTTCCGGCTGATGCAGATGTGCGCTCGCTCACGGCAACAACCGATGCCCTATACATTCTTGATGCCGCTGGCGCTCTCTATACAGCCTCGTCGCCTGAAGCCTCGTGGACGGCGACAGGCGAACGTATGTCGACGCTGCTCGGTGGATATGGCAGCACGCTGCTCGCTGTCAAATCCGATACGTCCGGCAAACCGGCTATCGCAGGCTATCCTGCAGGAAGAATTGCATCGATGCCTGTGCCCGACGGTTTCCCTGTCAAAGGATCGTCAGAACTGATCACGTTCCAGTCAAAGTGGAGTGAGAATCCCACGGCTGTGCTTGTCGGAGGCGAAACATCAGATGGAAAATTCACCGGATCTGCATGGGCATTCGACGGTGATTCATGGGCATGTATCAACAGCACGAGTCCGCTGCCTCAGATGTCAGGATACTCATTGGTTTCATACTATGGGTTCATCACTAATGCCGACTGGTCGGTTGACGAATACGATGTGCTTCTGGCTATGGGAGGCCGTGGGGAGTTGGGTGTGCCGTCGCACGCTGTATATATCTCGTGGGACAGGGGCATCACATGGCGTCTTGCAGCAACAACCATGCATCTGCCCGACTATCTGCCCGCATTTGCCTATGCCGATGCACTTGTGTTCACAAGCAGCATGTCGGTCGACGGACGCGTTTCGACGCTTTGGAACGAGCGCCCTGACGATCCTATGCCGCGCTGGTGGCGCATTGCCGAAGCTCCGCTCGTGCGCGCCACAGCGCCAATCACATCATGGGAGTGTCCCTATCTCTACTTGTTTGGCGGATTAAACGGCGTGGGCACGCTCTACGACACAGTATGGCGTGGAGTGATCAACCGTCTGACATTTGTACCCCTTTATTGATCGCTGTCGATATGTCTGCACGTCGTTTTATAATGACAATCTCCGTCGCTGTCCTAACGCTGTTGGGATCGGCATCGTCGGTGCATGCTCAGGAAGACGACACCTACAAGTTCGACATCGGAGCTGGTCTCGGCATGAGTGGCTATCTTGGCGATGCCAATGAAAGCAACATGTATCGTCATCCCGGTTTCACCGGCAACCTTTCGTTCCGTTATCTGGCCAGCGATCGCTTTGCCGTTCGCGGAATGTTTGCTGCGTCGACGCTGAGCGGCAACACTGCCGATTGGGATAATGCCTTGCCCGACGGACGTCAGTATAGCTTCAAATCGTGGGTCTATGACCTGCAGGCGCGTGCTGAGTTCAATTTCTTCGCATTCGGGATGGGGGAGACCTATAAGCGTCTGCGCCGATGGACACCATATCTCACCCTTGGTGTCGGGTGCGCGTTATCCTCCACTGACGGATCATCGGCTGTCGCGTTCAGCCTTCCGATGGGAGCAGGCGTTAAATTCAAAGTGACCCGACGTTTCAATCTCGCGGTAGAGTTTGCAATGACAAAAGTGTTCGGCGACCATGTCGATGGCCCAGACCTCAGCGATCTCTACACAATCAAAAGCTCATTTTTCAAAAACACCGACTGGTATTCCACACTCGCCCTGTCATTCTCCTACGAGTTCGGGCCGCGATGTGTGGTGTGTCACAGGATAGACTGACAAGTGCCAATGTCACTCATTGAACAGATAGACCGCACCCGTATTCCCGCCCATGTCGCCATAATCATGGATGGCAATGGCCGTTGGGCTAAAGCCCGCAATCTCGACCGTTCGGAGGGACATGTCGAAGGCGTCAATACAGTGCGACGCATCACAGAGACTGCATCGGCTCTCGGTGTGGGATACCTTACGCTCTACACTTTCTCAACCGAAAACTGGAATCGCCCTCAAGCCGAGGTTGATGCCCTGATGCACCTCATTGTAGTGGCGATAGAGCGTGAGACCCCCGATTTGATAAAAAATAACGTGCGGCTCACCATGATCGGAGATCTCGACCGCATGCCGGATGAGGCACGCCGACGTCTCGAGAAATGTATGGCCGACACCGCTCATTGCTCCGGCTTGACACTGATCCTCGCTCTGAGCTACTCCGCTCGCTGGGAGCTTGTGCGTGCAGCGCGCCTGATGGCTGCCGACGCACGCTCAGGCAAGATTTCTCCATCGGATATTGATGAACATATCATGGCGTCATATCTATCTACGGCCGGTATTCCCGATCCCGATTTGCTCATACGCACAGGCGGCGACAAGCGGGTCAGCAACTTCCTGCTTTGGCAGATCGCCTATAGCGAGCTTTCGATCACCGACACATATTGGCCCGACTATTCAGCCGACGACTTCTATCGGGCTATAATCGACTATCAGCGGCGCGAACGACGGTTTGGTCTGACGTCCGAGCAGCTTAAATAGCCAATCACAGAAATTCTCAATCCATCATCACGACAGTCATTCTCCACGATAATAGTTATGCAATTAATGCGTTTCAAGATATTTGCCCTGCTCACTCTCGCAATGCTCGCGGTGCCGCGCGATGCTTCGGCGCAAGCTCTTCCAATAGATACAGTCTACAATCCTACTGTCATCTTCAGCGGTTTGCCGCGAACCTATGAGATCGCCGACATAAAGGTAAACGGAGCCGATAACTACGATGATTTTCTGATCACCGGTTATGCCGGACTGAAGGTCGGGGAGACTGTCAGGATTCCTGGAGCAGATATCACAGCGGCAGCCAAGCGCCTGTGGCGTCAAGCTCTGTTCTCGAAAGTGCAGATAACGGTCGACAAGGTGGCCGGAGATCAGGTATGGCTGTCGATCAATCTGCGTCAGCAACCGCGCATCAGCTCGATCAATTACAACGGCATAAAGAAAAGTGAGCGCGACGATCTGCAGGAGCGTCTAAAGCTCATGAAAGGCAACCACATCACCCCCAACATTGTCGATCGCGCCAATTCGATCATCCGGCAATACTATTCTGAAAAGGGATTCCCCAATGCACAGGTGCAGATCGTGCAGCACGAGGATCTGTCTCACCCCAACGAGATGATTGTCGACATCAACGTGCGGAAGAATGATAAAGTGAAGGTTCACAAGATCTATATCGATGGTAATGAAGTGCTCAGCGACCGTGCTGTGCAGCGGGCCATGAAGAAGACCAACGAAAACGGCAACCTGCTCAATCTCTTCAAGCAGAAGAAGTTTGTGGAAAGCGACTATCAGGACGACCTCACCCGCATCATTCAGAAATACAATGAGAAAGGCTATCGTGATGCCCGTATAGTCAGTGATTCGGTCGTCCCCTACAACGAAAAGTATGTCGATGTCCACATCACTGTTGACGAAGGCAAAAAATATTATATCAACAACATCACTTGGGTCGGCAACACCGTCTATCCCAGCGCACGGCTCGACGACATTCTCGGCATAAAGAAGGGCGATGTCTACAATCAGAAACTTCTCGACAAGCGCACCACCATGGATGAGGATGCCATAGCCAACATCTATATGGATAACGGCTATCTGTTCTATCATCTTGTGCCTGTCGAACGCAATATCCAAGGCGATTCTATAGACCTCGAGATGCGTATGATGGAAGGCCCTCAGGCTCGTGTGAACAATGTGGTCATCAATGGCAACGACCGTCTGTATGAAAAAGTGATCCGTCGTGAGTTGCGTGTCAAGCCGGGCGAGCTGTTCAGCAAGAGCGACCTCATGCGCTCATATCGTGAGATTGCCGCAACCGGACATTTCAATCCCGAGACAATCGACATACAGCCCGAGCCTAACGAAGAGAATGGCACAGTCGATATCGTTTTCAACCTCGAATCGAAAGCCAACGACCAGCTCGAGCTGTCACTCGGATGGGGACAGACCGGCATCATCGGCAAGGTTGGTGTTAAATTCACCAACTTCTCGATCAAAAATCTGTTTTACCCAAGTACCTATCGCGGTATAGTGCCACAGGGCGAAGGACAGACACTGTCGCTTTCGGCGCAGACCAATGCCCGCTATTATCAGGCCTACAGCATATCGTTCCTCGATCCGTGGTTTGGTGGCAAGCGCCCCAACTCGCTGTCAATCTCGGCATATTATAGCCGTCAGACCGGTGTCAACTCCAGCTACTACAACAACAATTGGTCAAATCCCTTTTATTACAGCGGAAGCGGCCTTGGTGGAATGAACGGTTACATGGACAATTACTACCAAAATTCGATAGAGAACGCCTACGACCCCAATAAAGTGCTTCAGCTCGCGAGTGTCACAGTCGGATTTGGCAAGCGTTTGAGCTGGCCCGACGACTGGTTCACTTTCCGTGCTTCGCTCAGCTACAACTGGTATTACCTCAAGAACTGGGATTACCTCTATTATATGAAAGATGGCACGTCAAACGCGCTTTTGCTCGGCCTGACGCTCGAACGCAACTCAATGGACAACCCGATGGGATTCAACCGCTCGGGAAGCTACTTCTCGCTTGACCTTCAGATGACCCCTCCGGCGTCGCTGTTCGGCAAGAAAGACTGGAAGCGCCTGTCGGAAGTGGGCACGACCGAGTCGAAAAAAGAGCTGTACAAATGGATCGAGTATTGGAAGCTCCGCTTCAAATCGCGCACCTACACGCCATTGTTCAATTTTCCCGGATCCACCTATACGCTTGTGTTGATGACGCGTGCCGACTTCGGTCTGCTCGGCAGTTACAACAAATATCTCAAATCTCCGTTCGAGACATTCTATGTCGGTGGCGACGGCATGTCGGGCTCATACACCTACGCCACCGAGACCATAGCCCTGCGAGGCTACGACAACGGTGCGCTCACACCTTACACTCAGGAAGGCTATGCCTACACACGTTTCGGTGCTGAGATCCATTTCCCGATCCTGCTTCAGTCATCGACCACAATCTATGGTACGCTGTTTGCCGAAGCGGGCAATGCCTGGACTTCCGTTGCCAAATTCTCACCATTCGACCTCAAGCGCAGTGCCGGAGTGGGCTTGCGAGTTATTCTCCCCATGGTGGGTCTGATGGGTATCGACTGGGCGTACGGATTCGACAAAGTGCGCGGAGAGCGTGGAGGAAGCCATTTCCACTTTGTGCTCGGACAGGAGTTCTGATGCCATTAAACCATTTTGGCCGGAGTTTGTCATATATTACAGAAAGAAAAGCAACGTAATATGAAGAAAATATTGATCACGGCTATCATGGCCATAGCATGTGCCGTTGGCGCGCAAGCTCAGAAATTTGCCCTTGTCGACATGGAATATATCCTCAGTCGTGTGCCGTCCTACGAGATGGCCAACGAGCAACTTAACCAGATCTCGATGCGATGGCAGAAAGAAGTCGAGGCTCTTGCAAGAGAGGCCGAGACTATGTACAAGAACTATCAGGCCGACATGGTGTTTCTCACCGATGAGCAAAAGAAAGCCCGTGAGGCTGAGATTGTGGCAAAAGAAAAAGAATCGGTCGAGCTCCGCAACAAATACTTCGGCCCTGAGGGTGAACTCTACAAAAAGCGTCAGAGCCTTATGAAACCTATTCAGGACGACGTCTACAACGCCATCAAAAAGCTCGCTGAGGAGCGTGGCTACCAGACAATTTTCGATCGCGCATCGTCGGCCGACATAGTCTTTGCATCGCCGCGCATCGACGTCAGCAATGAAGTGCTCGACAAGTTAGGATATTCCAACTAAAACAGTTAACTTTGCACGAAGAAAAAACAATAGTAACAAGATATGATTAAGAAACTTCTGCTCGCAGTGGCCATTGCCCTGCCCGCCATGAGCCTGTCGGCTCAGAAATTTGGCACTGTCAACGTTCAGGAAATCATGGAATCGCTTCCCGAAGTGACAGAGATGAAGGCCAAGATCGAGGCTTCGTCAAAGACCTATGAGGAAGAGTTTGGCAAGCTTCAGCAGGAAATGGAAAAGAAATATACCGAATTCCAGCAGCTTCCTGAAGGCACTCTTGAGTCAATCAAGGAACGTCGTATGCAGGAGCTTCAGGAACTCGATCAGAAAATCCAGCAGTTCCGTGCCACAGCTCAGCAGGATCTGCAGCGTCAGCAGGCGCAGCTCATGCAGCCTATTCAGGAGAAGATCATGAAGGCTATCCAGACCGTAGGCGCAGCAGGCAGCTATACATTCATTTTCGATGCCGAGCAGAGCTACTACGCAGGTTCAGATGTGATCAACGTCACTCCCGATGTCAAGACTACTCTCGGAGTGAAGTAATCACCATTTCAATAACAAAAAACAGTCAGATCCCGTGCACTACTGCGCGGGATCTGATGTTTTTAGCGTGGCATTAAAAAGAGCGCGAAACTCATCGTTCCGCGCTCTTGTATCGTTCGTTGAGCTGCTATCAATCGAAGATGTGCCGTAGTTTGCTGAAAATGCGGTTCTTCACACTTTCAGCCGGCTTCATGTTCGGTTGGTTTTGCAGACTTTCGATGGCCTTGCGCTCATCGTCGGTCATCTGTTCGGGGATATACACCATCACATTTACGAGTTCGTCGCCCGTACCATATCCTTCAGTCGATGGCAGACCCTTGCCGCGCAGGCGCAGCACCTTGCCGGGTTGTGTGCCGGCGGCAATCTTGAGTCTGGCACGCCCCGTGAGTGTAGGCACTTCGACAGAGCCTCCGAGTGCAGCGGTCGGGATGTCGAGCATCAGGTTGTAGATCACATCATTGCCGTCGCGGATCAGTTCGGGATGTTTCACCTCTTCGATCACAATAAGGAGGTCGCCGTTGATGCCGCCGTGTACGGCAGCATTGCCCTTACCTTTCATTGTGAGAGTCATGCCGTCGGTCACTCCTGCAGGAATGTTGAACGACACCACTTCTTCTTTTCGTTCCACTCCTTCTCCATGGCAGTGTGGACACGCTTCGGTGATGATCTTGCCTTCACCGTTGCACTGAGGGCACGTAGTGGCGCTCTGCATCGTGCCAAACATAGTTTGCTGCGATGTCATCACCGATCCGTTGCCATGGCAGGTGGGGCAGGTTGTGAAAGCTGTGCCATCTTTCGCTCCTGTGCCGTTGCAATGGCTGTCGGGCACAAGAGTGGGTATTTTCAGCGTCTTGCTCACGCCGGTGGCAATCTCTTCGAGAGTCATTTTCACCTTGATGCGCAGGTCGCTGCCCTTGCGCTGACGGCGGCGCGACTGGCGTCCTCCGGCCGATGCAAATCCACCGAGATCGCCGAAACCGCCTCCGAAAATATCTCCGAAGTGGCTGAAAATATCTTCCATCGACATGCCTCCTGCATGGAATCCTCCACCTCCGGAAAATCCTTGCGGCCCCATGTTGTGGCCAAACTGGTCGTAGCGGGCGCGTTTGTCGGGATCAGACAGCACGTCGTAGGCTTCGGCAGCTTCCTTGAACTTCTCCTCGGCATCCTTGTCGCCCTGATTGCGGTCGGGGTGATATTTGATGGCCAGTTTGCGGTATGCCTTTTTCAGCTCGTCGGCAGTAGCGTTTTTCTGCACTCCGAGCACTTCATAGTAGTCTCTTTTGTTCTCCATATTCAGGATTTATTGCGCTACAACCACCTTTGCGTGACGAAGCACCTTGTCATTAAGAGTGTAACCCTTTGTCGGAGTGTCGACAACCTTTCCTTTCTGACTGTCGTCAGCAGCGGGTACCATGGCTATTGCTTCATGCAGGTCGGGGTTAAACTCCTCCCCGGTGCTCTCGATGGCCTTCACTCCGTTCTTCTCGAGATATTTGATGAGCTTGGTATAGATAAGTTCCATGCCCTGTTTGAGTGTTTCCGAGTCATCGGTGTTGCGGTTGGCTTCAAGACCGCGTTCAAAGTCATCGACTATCGGCAACATGCCTTCAAGCACTTTTTCTGACGCGTTCCTGATTATCTCGGCTTTTTCCTTGACAGTGCGTTTGCGGAAGTTATCAAATTCTGCCATCAGAAACAGATATTCTTTCTTCTCCTTTTCGAGGGCAGCTGTGGCATCAGCCAGATCCTTGGTGAGCTTGTCTATCTCAGTCTCCTGATTTTCGATCATCTCTTCCTGCTCTTCCTCGGTGGTCTGATCTGCGGCCTGCTGGATGTCATCGGCCACTTCCATGCCTTTGTCGAGGTCGTCAAACGATGTATCTTGGTGCGGTGCTCTGTTTTTATCTTTGCTCATGGCTGTTGGTAGTGTATGTTTGTAGTTATGTTTCTTTTGCGGCATATGTTGACAACAAAAAGCTTGCCAAACATTGCCCGGCATCTGTTTTTTTAACAACAAAATGGCAGATAACGTTCACTTTCGTCCCCTACATTATATCCGCGCGGTGAATGTGTCGCATCCGGGGAACATCGCGGCGGCTTTTTCTGCCAATGTGTCAGACTCGAAGAGTGCGTAGACAGCCGATCCCGATCCTGACATGGATGCATACACAGCTCCGCTTTCTGCCAACCTGCTTTTCACGGCGGCGATTTCTGGTCTTTGGGCAAATACCGACTCCTCGAAGTCGTTTTTCACGCGCCCCGACCATTCGACCGGTTTGCAGGATATGATTTCATCCGGAAGGTGCAGCTCAGGAAGTCGCGGGGTAACATGCGCGTAAGCCTCGCGTGTCGACACGTGGGCTTGCGGTTTCACAACAGTGATCCACATGCCCTCGAGCGACAGATCGATTGGCTGTAGATCTGTGCCCGTCCCGGTGGCGATCATTGGCCTGTTCCACACGAAAAACGCGCAGTCAGCTCCTATTTGTCCGGCTATTTCAGCCAGATTCTCACGGCTCAGTCCCAGCGTGTGTATGTCGTTGAGCATTGCCAGCGTGAATGCCGCATCGGCCGATCCGCCTCCCAGACCGGCACCGTCGGGTATCACCTTGTGCAGAAAAATGTCTGATGCTGGTAGCGGGCCGGCAACGGCATCGAGTGCGCGATAAGCTTTCATCACAAGGTTGCTCTCTGTTGGGCAATCGCATGGTCGGCCTGTGACTGTCAGTGTGGTTTCAGCCCCTTTGGCAGGCACGATTTCGAGTATGTCGCGCCAGGGAAGTGGATAGAACACGCTCACAATGTCGTGGTATCCGTCCTGACGGCGGTTGACGATGTCGAGTCCGATATTGATCTTTGCGTTGGGAAATCTTATCATGCTTATAAAAAAATCGGACGCACTGTCAAGTGCGTCCCTGATTATAACGATGTGCTCGAAGCGGGACTCGAACCCGCACGGCCGCGAAGCCAAGGGATTTTAAGTCCCTCGTGTCTACCATTCCACCATTCGAGCGGTTGTGCCCGCAAAGTTACAACATTCCGTGCAAATCTGCAACATCATCTTCAGCGGCTCACCACTATGTATTCCAATGCGCCGCTGCCACGGTTGACATGATAGCGTGTGAGGGCATAGTGCATGTCCACAGCCGGCCCCGATAGGGGAGTGCCATAGTTTCCGAACACGTCATACGTGCTACCGCAAACCGCGCACCGCGCCACATTCTCATCACGGTCAATCGCTATGCGTGTGTCCTGTCGGGCCTCTACCGGACAGGACAGGTCAAACGCCTGCGGATCGCCCAATATGTCGCATACCAGCAGTACGCCGCCAAAACCTGTGTAGGTCATCGCCGTGTAGGGAAATCCGGCAGGAATCCTTTTGGATGCTATGAACTCTCGGTAATCGGTTGCGCCTGGCACACCATAACTCTCCCACATGCCTTGAGTTTGGAAAACTATGCTCACCGGCACAGGTGGTATGCGGTCGTCATCGAGCTTGTGGCAGGAGGGTAGCAAAACTATGGCGGCGGCTGTCAGAGCCGCCGCCACTATAGACGATATTGTGATATGTCTCATTTTCCGGCGTTGAAAAAGTTGCCGAGCATCTCGCCCATGCGGTTGGCGGCTTCTTCCATCTTTGGAGCTACCAGAGGCTTGAGCATGGCAGGCACTTCCACTGTGATGGAGGCCATCAGCATAGTGGCATCAGGAGTTTCACCGGCCTGCGACAGATTGATGTCTACCGTCAGAGGAACAGGTGAGTTGGCTGCCGTGAAGGTCATTCCCTGATTCTCGCGGCGGTCGGTCACCGACAGAGTGATCTCGCCCACAGGTGCGGCGGTGATTACTATGGCGTCGGTTGAGAAGCGTACATCGCCTATCTTTGAGCGTACATCCTCAGGAAGCTGATCGATATAGCTCTGATAGTCGCCGAGATTCGACAGTTTGGTGTACACCTCCGCCTGCGGGCGCTTGATTTCTATAGGTTTGCCTGAATAGGTTGCCATTGTCGTTGTTGTGGTGATTGTCGTTGGGTTGTCTCTCGCAGAACGGTCACACGTCTTTCTCGTGTTTGGGAGTCCATCCTGCCGGGTCTTCGCGCCACTGGCGAAGTGTCTCGATATCTTTTTCCTTTATGTATTCTGTTTCCAGTGCGGCCTCAAGCATCGAATTGTAGTTGCTGAGTGTGCAGAGTTTCACATTGGCCTCTTTGAAGCGTTTCACCGAGATCGGGAATCCATAGGTGAATATAGCGGCCATGCCTACAACCTCGCAACCAGCTGCACGGATAGCCTCTACAGCTTTGAGCGAGCTGCCGCCTGTCGAGATAAGATCTTCGATCACCACCACCTTCTGGCCGGGCTTGAGATTGCCCTCGATGAGATTCTCCAGACCGTGATCCTTGGGCGTGGAGCGTACATATACATAGGGGAGACCCATCGTGTCGGCAACGAGTGCGCCCTGGGCTATAGCTCCTGTGGCCACTCCGGCAATCGCGTCCGGTTCATCAAAGTTCTCCATGATCAGACGACACAGTTCCACTTTGATGAAGTTGCGTATGTCGGGATAAGACAATGTCTTGCGGTTGTCGGTGTAGATAGGTGAATTCCATCCCGATGCCCATGTGAACGGCATGTCGGGCTGAAGCTGTATGGCGCTTATTCTAAGGAGTTTCTCAGCAAGAAGACGGTCTAACTGTTTCATGACGGTAAATGTTTGATTTTGGTTGCAAATTTAGCGCATTGACCATCCATATGCAAGAATTAGTGATAAAAATCAACTGTGTGATATGGATGTGGCAACGCCTCAGCGTATGACGGTTTTGCGGGTGGTGATCAGGCCGTCCTCGGTTTCCACACTCACAAGATACGTGCCGGCTGCCCAGCCCGATGCGTCAATGTCGCCCGCACCATGCTGACGGCGCAGGCAACGGCCGTTGATGTCGCGCACTTCGATCCATTCGATCGGTGCCGATGCGTTGGCTATGATGCTGAGGGTGCGTCCGCTCATGTTGACGATGAATGAGTTTGACGGGCCGAATCCCTCAACGCTTTCAATGCCTGATGTCGGGGGAACGGGTAGTTTGCCTTCACTCACTCCCTGGAAGAAGATCGACACCGGGAAATCGCCCTGATTGTTGATGAAAACAGCGTCGGGAACTGACACGGTCACCGTGTGCTCACCGCGGCTGAGGGCGCCGAGGTTGATGATGCGGTTGTCAAGCACGTCACCCGGACACCAGTTGCGGTATGTCTGCCACCATTCATCTTTGCGCTCCGAATAGCCGTACACCGTATTAGCCTGTGTGTTGTAACGTCGGAACGGCTCGCACGATTCGCGTCCGGGCAGGAATGTCAGTGCAAGTTCATCATCGACATATATGAAATGCTGACGGCGGGTGTATTCTTCGCCCCCTTCGTTCGCACCGTGGTTGGAGATCACCAGCACGATCTGACTGTCGGTCACATCCTCGGGAACGGTGAAGGTGTAGGTCTTTTTGGTTGTGCCGATTTCATCTGTCGCCTCAGTCTGATAATTGTTGAGGTTGAGGGTAATGTATTCAGGATTTTTCATCACTATGGGCACTATGATATTTTTGTCGGTTGTGCCGGCAGGCTGGCTCTCGCTTATAAGCTCAAGTGTGCCTTTGAAAACATCGCTGCGGTTCTCGCATCCTTTTACCTGCGAATTGGCGGTGTAGGGCATGCCGAATATCTCAAGTTCCATCCACAGGTCATATGTCTGGCGCAGTCGGCTGTCTCGCAATATCAGGCTCAGATAGTCCATCCAATAGCCGTATGTGATCTGTCGCGGGCGCTTGTTCATGTCCATGAAGGGTGTTATGAAGCGCCCGAGCTCGATGCGCTGGACAGTGCCGTTCTCGTAGCTCTCGCTTCCTTTGGGCACAAATGCGAGGTTGACATTGCCGATGCGGTCATAATTGTCGCAGCATGCTCCCACGGTGACATTCATCGTAAGATCGTTTCCTATCTTGTCGAGCTGCTCGTCAGTGAGTTTCACGGCGCATAGCGACGTGCGGTGGCGCAGCACACCGTCATCGAGATCTTTATCGGGGTGCGATCCCATATATCCGTCATAGAAAACCACTTCGTCGAAGATTCGCACAGTTGTATTGTCCGCCGAAGCGCCGGTTGCCATGCCGGCGATCGACAGGGCCACAAGGAGTTGTTTAATCATCAGTTGTAAAAAGTTGTAAATTACTTATTGACAAAGATAGCTCTAAGACATCGTTTTTGCAAATTTTCGGAGCATCCGTTGCGCGCAGGATAAACTTTTTGTTATTTTGTGAGTCATATTACATAAATATGATTGTAATGAAACCATTTCTGAAAGCTTTGGCCGTTTTCGCGCTCGGTGCAGCGCTGTCGGTGCAGCCTCTCGAAGCTCGCACTCGCCATCAAGGTGCACGAGGCCGTAACCATACTGAGGCACAGCAACGCCCATCGACTCCGCGACATACAAATCGACCGCCCGCCGGCAGCGGCAATAACAACAACTCTCCTAAACACGGGAAGCGACCCGATAAACACAATAAGCACGATGCCGTAGGGCAGCCGCATGACAAACATCGCCCTGCCCGCCCTACGCCGCCGAAGCACGATAAAGCCCGGCCACACAAAGGTGGCCCGGGTTATGGCGACCGTCGTCCCGGTGGTCGTCCCGGACAGCGTCCGCTGCCGCCGTCGTCCCACCACTATGGGCATGTGCCGCGTCCTCATCGTCCGTGGTCGCGTCCCGTTCCTCCTCCGAAATGGCGTCCGCGTCCGGGCATGCCGGGTGTCGGCACGATCCTCGGACTGACGATAGGCACAGCGTTCAACGCAACGCTGAATTATCTGTCGGCTAACAACTACGTTACCATAGGCTACACTCCCGATGAGATTGTAGTGTCCGACGTGCCTATGTATGGCTACAGATGGCCGACCGCGCGGCTTCTCTATCGCAATGGCGCGCTATATGGCTCGCAATACGTCTATCCCGCATCGCGCTACGACAATTCGAGATATTCATCGCTCTACAACCATTTCTGCAACATGTATGGTATGCCCGTGTCGGTCAGCAACAACGGCTCGTCATGCTCCGCTACATGGTTTGGAGGCGACAGCGGCTTCATAACGCTCAGTCTCGAGCCATTGGCCGATCAATATGGCCGCGTGCGCTATTTCACATCTGTCACCATGGGTGGCTGATCCGCTCATTTCCTCGGCGATATGATACGGTCGCCCAGTGCCTTGGCAAATTCACCTTTCAGGCGGTCGATCTCGATCGCCTGTTCCATTAGTTCACGCAGTTGTGCCATGTCGGGTTGCTGCTGGATCGACAGCGTCTTTATATCGTTGCGGAGTTTGCGCGCACGGCAGGTGAGGATAGCGTCTTTCAGTTCATACACAGCACGTGTCATCAGCTCAGGCAATCTGTCGCGCTCGGTCTCTACCCGGGCATATTTGGTGTGGATCTTGCTCAGCACATATTTTTCGGCCACAAGTTCGGTAGCGAGTACGCGCACCCGGTCATCGGGGTCGTTAACGAGCGTGCGGGCTATGTATGCGCTGCGGTATTCATCGTCCTCGGCAAGTTCCATCGAGGCCAGACGTTCCTCCAGTTCCTTTTCCATTCGTCCGATCTCGGCCATGCCACCCGTGGCGTTCTCCCTTATCTTCTGATGTCCTTCGGCGCGCCGGGTGGCTGTTGCCTGCGCGGCATGCGCCCTTTGCATGGCGTAGTCAGCCGCCCAGTTTTCATCGGCCAGATGTTTGGCGGCCGCGAAGGTGTCGGCGATGTCGCTGTTGCTGAACGTCAGATCGTCGATAGCCAGCTCGCTTGCCACATAGGCTATCACCGATCCGTCGCCAAATTCGCTGTCATCGGTGATGTCGCCCAGCAGAACCATGCCGTATTTCACGGCATATTTCAGCACTTGCAACTCATAGTTGCGCAGAAACCGTGTGTCGTCCAGCTGTTCGGTGCGGGTCGGTGTGGACGCCGCCTGCTGGTTCGGTTGTGCTTGTTCGGGTGTTATCAGAGCAGTGTCAGGATCGGCGTCGAGAGCTGCTCGCTCGCGTTCACGCTGATGATCCTCACGGCTTTTCCGTGCATTCTCGGCCATGAATTTCACCATCTGTGCCGACAACACACCCTCGTCGATATCGAGCATGCGGCTGCATTCCTGCACATAGACGGTGCGCTGTATTTCCGATGGTATGACGGCGATCGACCGCACTATCTCGGTGATTGCGCGTGAGCGGGCTATGGGATCGCCCTCGGCTCCCTCGAGCAATATACGGGTCTTGAAGCGTATGAAATCGGTCTCGTTACCGGAGATATACGTCTCCACCTCCGACGACGAATGGCTTTGTGCGAAAGAGTCGGGATCGTCCCCTTCCGGCAATAGCAGCACCTTCACATTCAGTCCCTCGGCCAACAGCATGTCGATACCACGCAGCGATGCCTTTATGCCGGCAGCGTCGCTGTCGTAGATCACCGTGACGTTCTCGGTGAAACGGTGTATGAGGTTAACCTGACGCTCCGTCAGCGACGTTCCTGATGAAGCGACCACATTCTCGATTCCGCTCTGGTGCATCGATATCACATCCATGTAGCCTTCGACCAGTATGCACTTGTCCTTCTTGTTTATGGCCTGACGTGCCTGATGCAGTCCGTAAAGTTCGGCGCGCTTGCTGTAGATGATGCTTTCCGGTGAATTGACATATTTTGCCAGATTCTTGTCATTGCGCAATATTCGCCCGCCGAACGCCACAACCTTGCCCGAGAGCGAGCGTATCGGGTAGATGACCCTGCCACGGAAGCGGTCAAAAACTCGTCCTTGGTCATTCTTGCTGCACAGACCGGTGTCGATCAGATATTTCTCATTGTATCCCGCCTCAAGTGCCGTGCGCAGCAGGTCATCGCGTTCGTCAAGGGCATACCCCAGATCAAAACGCTTGATCATGGCGTCGTTGATACCTCTTTCGCGGAAATAGGCCAGACCTATGTCGCGGCCGGCCTGCGTCTCGGTGAGGTTTCTCGCGAAATGGTTCATGGCAAACTCATTGACTGCGAGCATCGACTCGCGTGCGGTCTCCGCTTCCTGTTCTTCGGCGGTAAGTTCCCGTTCCTGTATCTCGATGCCGTATTTCCTGGCGAGATAGCGCAGGGCCTCGTAATAGGTAAGCTGCTCGATCTCCATGATGAAGTTGACCGGTGAACCGCCTTTTCCGCAGCTGAAGCATTTGCAGATACCCTTGGCTTTCGACACCGAGAACGATGGCGTGCGTTCGTTGTGAAACGGACACAGGCCTATATAGTTGGCTCCACGGCGCTTCAAGGTCACGAAGTCGCTCACCACCTCAACGATGTCAGCCGCATCGATGATGCGCTGCACTGTTTCACGGTCTATTCGCTTTGCCATCTCCGCATCAGATCATTGACAGAAAGAATACGCACACAAATCCTGTTGCCGTGCCGGCGATCACCTGCCACAGTGTGTGGCGTTCGAGCAGCACGCGCGACGAGCCGACGCACCCTGCCGCGACCACCGTCGCCGTAAGCCACCACTCAAGCTGGGTTGTGCCGAGATTCGACGACACGATCCTGAACATCAAAGCCACCAGTCCACCCATTGCAGCCATATGTGCCGAGATTTTCCATCGTGTGTTGACGATTATGCACACCATCGTAGCGAGCGCTCCCCCGGTCATCAGCGCGCACAGCCACGATGGTGCGTGGTGCGCCGTCAGGAAAAAGCCGCATCCGAGATAGCACAATCCTGTCACCACATACGGAGTGGTGCGCTCCGTGCGGTTATTGAGCTGAGGATCTTTTACGACGCCGAGTCGCCACATCGTGATGATTGCGAGCATCGGCAGCAGACATGTCGTGGCAAATGTGATTCCGACCACCGTCCAGCGTATTCCGGTCGGAAGAAACGATAGCACTGAGAGCCACATGGCAAGCATCACGCCATAGGTGGGCACCAGCAGAGGAGAGAATATAGTCGAGAAGACCGATGCCACTGTTTTTGCGGTATCACGCCTTTCTTTTTTTATGGCCGTTTCAGGCGGCTGTGGAGTTTCCATAAGTGACAGGTCAAAAATAGAATTATTAGAATAGTTATATTTCCCGGCGCAGACGAGCCACAGGCTGACCCAGCTGCTCACGGTATTTCGTTACTGTGCGGCGTGCGACATCGAATCCCAGTTTGCCCAGCTCCTGCGATAAAGCCTCGTCGCTCAATGGGTGCGACCTGTCTTCCGACTCTATCAGTGTGCGAAGGGCTGCCAATATGCCGCGCGATGATGTGGCCGGATCTCCGGCGCTGAAGCGCTCGTTGAAAAAATGCTTCAATGGAAATATGCCCCAGGGCGTGGCCACATATTTGCCCGCCGTGGCGCGCGACACCACCGACTGGTCATCGCCCGTGATGGCGCTCACATCCTTCAATATCATCGGACGCAGATCTGCATCATTCCCCGTCAGAAAGAACTGACGCTGCAGTTTCACAATGGCGGTCATCACCCTCGTCAGGGTCTGCGAGCGCATCTTCAGTATACGTATGAAGCCTTGGGCATCGTCGCGTTGCCGGCGTATGAATGCGTTGGCGTCGTCATGCTGTCGGCGTTCGGTCGATATAGGCGCGTCGGCTGCGAATGTCTTCTCCACAGCCAGCTCCGGAAGATTGCTCAGCAGCGTCACCGTCAGTCCGCCCTCAGGGTCTGGTTCAACCGAAAAATCGGGTGTCACCTGCCGCAACCGTTCCTGCGACTGATCATCACCGACTTCGCCTCCCGGTTTCGGATTGAGCGAGCGTATCGTCTCTATGGCCTCGCGCAATGTGTCCATGCTCATGCCGGTCGCGCTTACTATACGGTCGTAATGCTTTTTTGAGAACAGATCGAAATAGTGGCCGACAATTTCTATCGCGGCATCGTTCACCGCCGACTGACGTCGGCGGCGCAGCTGCAGCAGCAGGCATTCGCGAAGGTCGATAGCGCCCACTCCGGCAGGGTCAAATCCGCGTATTGTATCAAGCACACGTCTCACATCTGCCGCGCTGATGTCCGCTCCCGTCACCATCGTCAGGTCATCGGCCATCACATCGGGAGTGCGGGTCAGATAGCCGTTGTCGTCGATATTGCCGATGATATAGTTGCCGATAGCCGTCTCGGCCTCGTCAAGACCGGCCATGGCCAGTTGCGAACGCAGCCAGTCCATCAGCGATCCCTCGTTTTCCACCGCCACAGGCTCAAACCGCCTGTCGTCAGCCGAATGATTGCGCGCCTCGAGTCTGTAGGCGGGTATGTCATCTTCGTTCCGGTAGTCGGCAAGTTGCATCTCCTCGGCTGTCTCTCCGAATGTCTCGGCAATATTGTCCGTATCGGTCGACCCTGCCACCTCGAGCGCAGGATTCTCGTCGAGTTCACGGCGCACCTCCTCCTCCACTCGGGCTTCGGGCATCTCAAGTATCTTGAAATACCTCACCTGTTGGGGCGAAAGCGTCTGTTGCAGTCGTTGTTCGGTTGATAGATGTAAGCCTTGGCGTGGCATTTGATGACTAATTGTTTATTTTAGGCTGTTAACGTATGCGGTCTATATTTCGATCAGGCTGTCGTACTCGAAATCGCGTATGGCTTTCGTCCCCACCACACTGTCCCACAACATTGGCGACAGACCGTTGCCCGGACGCTTCACCGTGATATTATCCTCTGTCAGCGTCTCTCCGGCACTTATGCGGCGGCTGGCCACGATACTCTTTCGCGCCACTTCAATGTTTGCCGCTTCGCCATCGGCCACACGTTTCTCGCCGTCGCCGAGCGCAATCTCCACCCGGCGCACTGCCCTCACCATATCGCGCAATTCGGCCGGGTCGAGCGAGGCGCGGTGGTCAGGGCCTTCCATTGTCTTGTCGAGCGTGAAATGTTTCTCTATCACGCGCGCACCTCTTGCCACTGCGGCTATGGGCACATCGATGCCCACCGTGTGGTCGCTGTATCCGACCGCACCGCATCCGAGGGTGGCAAGGGCGTCCATGGCGCGCAGATTCACGTCACATGGCTCCGTGGGATATTGTGTGGTGCAGTGCAGCAGTGTGATGTCGTGGCGCGGTGTGCCGTTCTGTTCGAGCACTTTCACCGCTGTCTCCACCTCATCGAGTGTCGACATGCCGGTCGACATTATCACACGTCCTCCCATCCTCGCGATCTTGCGCAGATACGGCAGATTGGTGATCTCGCCCGATGGTATTTTCCAATAGTCCATCTCGAGCGGAGCAAGTGTGTCGATCGACACAAGGTCAAAAGGTGTGCTCATGAACCCGATTCCCTCGCTGCGGCATAGCTCCGACAGCCCGGCATAGTCGCTCAGCGGCAGATGTATCGCGCGGCACATCTCCAGCTGGCTCTGCTCTTCGCCGGTCGTCTCTTTCTGATATTCGGCTTTGGGAGCGATCGATGAGATCACCAGTTCCGGCACGGCTGTCTGAAATTTCACATAGTCCGCCCCGGCCGCTTTAGCTTCTTTCACCAGCTGCCGTGCAAGCTCGATCGACCCGTTGTGGTTCACGCCTGCTTCGGCGATTATCACCACGCGGTTGTTGTCATTCATTCTGTCCATAAAACACAGTCTCTTCCAGATAACGTTTCACAAGCACACCCTCGTGAGGTGTGACCGTCTCGGGTCTGTGCCCGCAGGCCTCGGCTACCATCATAGCCGGAATGTCGCCTCCGGCATGTACCGTGGCAACGCATCCGCCGCCGAGTCGTGGATTTATCTCCATCAGCAGCAGCCGTCCCGTGCTTCTTTCGCGAAGATATTGCACCGTCACAGCTCCGGTCAGTCCCAGTTGGGCCAGAGCACCGTGCGTGAGCCACAGCATCTCGCTGTCGTGCACCGTCAAGGTCGAAATCACCTCTCCACCAGCTGTGGCAAGGCGTCGGCGGGGCGATATCACAAGTGGTGTGCGGTCGAGCATGCTCACATAGCAGTCCACCGTATATTCATCGGCATCCTCTATATATTCCTGCACGAGATATTTCTCGAGATCGAGACCTTTGAGATCGCTCTCATCGCGCGCCACCACTATCCCCTGCGAGGCCGATCCCGTGCGGGGCTTGGCTATGCACGGATAGGTTATCTCCTCGCGGCTGCGCATTGTGCGGGGCACTGGCAGTTCGGCCTTCTCGAAGGCACGCGCCGCCTCGGCCTTGTCAAACATAGTGTGGCATACACCGGGTGTGCTCACCGGCACAAACACTTCGCGGCATTCGCGTGCCAGATTCGCCGCAGTCTCCACCGCACCGTCCACAAACGGTATCACCATCCCGATCTCATGCTCCCTGACGATCTCTTTGAGGTGCGTGATCACTTCCGGATCGTTCCAGCGTTTGCCGGGTATCACAGTGGCTATCGAGGCAATTGCCTCGCAGTCGGTCAGTTCGTAGCTATAGAGCTTCACATCCTCGCCCGCATGATGGGCTGCATTGATGAATTTGCGCCCCATCGAGACACGTTTTGCGCCTCCTAAAAACAATATGTTCATTGCATTATCGATTGTAGATTCCCGGTTTGTATTTTGCGAGATTCGACGGATCGGTAAACCACTCCGCTGTCTGCCTCAATCCATCTTCGAGGCTCACTCGCGGACGCCATTCCGTCAGCGTGGTGATCAACGTGTTGTCGCCACACAGCCGTCTCACTTCGCTCGCGGCAGGGCGCAGACGTGCCGGATCTACAGTCCACTTCACATCGCGACCCATCACACGCGCTATCGTGTCGAGTGTCTCCTGCATGCTCACTTCCGTGCCGGTGGCTATGTTGATGTCCCGCCCCTCGATTCCCTCGGTTGTGCCGAGCGCAAGAAATCCGCGTACGGTGTCGGTCACATAGTTGAAGTCGCGAGTAGGGGAGAGGTCGCCGACTTTTATCTCGTCCATCCCCGCGGCGATCTGCGAGATTATGGTCGGTATGATGGCTCTGGCGCTCTGGCGCGGGCCGTAGGTGTTGAACGGCCGGGCAATCACCAGCGGCAGTCCGAATGAGTTGTGAAAACTCATCGCTATCGCGTCAGCGCCTATCTTAGTTGCCGAGTAGGGCGATTGTGGCTGGCGGGGATGACCCTCGTCTATCGGCACTCTCAGAGCTGTGCCGTATACTTCGCTGGTCGAGGTCACTACAATGCGTCCCGCACCCGCGTCCATCGCAGCCTGACACATGTTCAGCGTGCCCTTGATATTGGTGTCGACATACGATTCAGGCGCCACATAGCTGTAGGGTATGGCTATCAGAGCCGCCAGATGATATATTGTCCCGCATCCGTCGGCTATCCTGCGGCAGAACGATGCATCGCGCACATCTCCGCTCACCACCTCGAGCCGCGGATGGTTCATCCCTTCGAGCCAGCCCCAGTTGTTGAACGAATTGTATTGGCTCAATGCCCTCACCTCATAGCCTTCGTCGAGCAGCAGTTGGGTCAGATGCGACCCTATGAAGCCGTCAGCTCCCGTCACGAGTATTTTTCCGTTGTCAGCCATATTGATCAATAGATTTTCTTTAATACACATTCCATCACCCTGCCATCGTCGAGTGTGCGGCGCAGCTCCGTCGTCCCGCCGTTCTGACTCTCTATGGTGAAGTCGGCGGGTCGGTCGTCAGGAATCTGCAACACCTCGGGCGGGGTGTAGAAAAATTCATAGTTACCTTGCCCCTCGGCGTGGGTGAAATCAAGCGTCAGGGTAGTCCCGTCGCTGCTCCATGTCCCAACGCTCTCGTCATACTCATGATAGGGCAGGTTGATATTTATAAACACTATATTGTTTTGAAACGACCATGTGATGTCGCCGTCATACGACGCCTCTGGCTCTCCGTCGATTGTCAGCGACGTCATCCGCCAGTAGCCAAACCAAGGCGTTATGTCGCCGTTGTTCTGCGTGCAGCCGGTCTGCAATCCGGCGATCGCGGCGCATAGTGTCATCAGCAGTAGTGATATGCAGCGGTTCATGAAAAACTTAATAGTACTCACTTGTGTCCGATATTTAAAATGCCCGAATAAGAGACTGTCACCATCCCGCCGACCGAATTGCCCGGCATAGTGCCGTGGTCAAAGGCCAATGTGCCGGTCACATCGAGTCCCTTCACCTGCTCAACATGCCAGCTCACGTCGGCGCTCACCGATGTCGAGTGTATATTCTTCGGTAGCATCACACGGCCGTTGCCGTAACCCACGCGGTAGCCGCCTCTCACGCGCCAACCGATCTCGCGGTTCACCTTGCCCTCTGCACCCACATGAAATCCACGCATCCTGTTGGCCACATATGCCGGATAACCGTCCAGATTAAATATCGGTGCCATCACCATCGGCGAGCCTATCGACATGCCGTAGTGAGCATAGGCGTTGTAATACTGGTTGTTGTAATAATCGTCTGCACCGGTCGATTCCGATCCGATCGTGTTGCCCGGAAAATCACCCGGAGCATAATGCTGAGGGCCGCTTTGGTTGGTCATGTCGATATACTCTGCCACCACGCCCGTCACATAGCCGTCGCTGTTGGCCGACTGCCATTCCACGCCCCACAGTCCGTCCCAGCCGTTACGGCGTCCGATGCCCGACCCATCTTCCCACGGCCATTGGAAATAAGCCTTAACCTCATCTCCGTTTCCAAGCGAATAGCGGGCCATCAGATCCCACGACCCCAGATGGTTTCCTTCATAGAAATCCTCTCCGTTGCCTTGTATCGGCAGAAAAGCGTTCCACAATGTCTTCAGTGTCACTTTGCTGTCTCTTTCCGACGTCATCACACCATGATGATAGTGATAGCAGCGCCCTCCGAAGGTCGCCGCAGCCTGCATGCCCAGTGTCACCGAAAACCGTTCCGACGGTTTCGTGCGGAAATAGCAGCGCTTGTAATTGTACCACTCGCCCGTGTTCACATGATAGTTATATCGGTTGTAGCGGTCGAGCCACCAGTCGCCGTCTGTCATACGGCCATATCCGATCTCACCCTGTATCTGCACCCACCCGTTGGTCAGCGGTATATCCTGGAAATCGATGAATCCCACCCTCACCTCGGGTATCGGACGCGTGTTGCCGCTCTCCACCATATCGCCGCTGCTCAGCCGGTGGTTCAGCAGGGCAGAGTCATGCTCCTTAAGTCCCACGGTGAGAAACACACCTCGGTATTTCACCTCGCCATAGAGCTGTTGCAGCCATATCCGTGGCGGATGCGTGTCATTGCTTCCCCAGCCCGATGTGGCATCATAGCGGGCATAGCTGTTGCCCGACGACCACCCGGTCACGAAGTCCACACCGAAACCATAGCTGAATCTCTTCCCTCGGTCAATGTCACGCCATGCACGCCCCTCTGCCAACGCGTTGTGTGCCGCTGTCAGGCGTCCATGTCTTAGCGAATTGATATAGAATGGAGCGAAATCACCCGACGAAGCTGTCCCCGTCAGAGACGCCTCATAGTTTATCGGATAATCCGCCCGGGCCTCAATGGCGCTGCACAAAATGCAGGTTGTAGCCACTAAGGCTGTGGTTATGCGTCCTGAAACTGACATATGCTGGTGTTTGATATGCAAAAATACGAATAAGCGAGGGCAAAACAAAATGAAATTTTGCTTTGCCGAGCGGTAGTATTTCCGACGGAGTCAAAATACGGATAAGCGAGAGCAAAACAAAATGAAATTTACCCCCATCAAACTACAACCCGCTTCAATTATATATAGTTTTGGATATAAACAGTTTTCTTCTCTTCATCCGCGGGCATATGAAAGACTCTGAATATTTTGAGATGGGCTGTGTCAATCTTTTGACACAGCCCATCTTGCATCGTTGCTGGTGTTAATTCAGTTGAGTATTGCCCCGCTGAGAGTCGTTATTGATAGCGATGGTTCTGGCGAATAGCACCGCGCCCGGTGGCGAAGGAAGTTCAATGTCGATTACTTTGGCCCCTCCGG
>CANOUR010000018.1 GCA_947570265.1 uncultured Bacteroidales bacterium
GTATGGCGACGTCGTGCTCGGCATGAAGCCCAAGAGCAAGACCGATATCGATCCTTTCGAAGCCATCATGGAGAAAGTGAAGGAAGAGAAGGGCATCAAGCTCGACACCGAACTCGATGTTGAAGACCTCAAGAAGCTTGTTGTGCTTTTCAAAGGCGCAGTGAAAGAATTCACCGGCAAAGACTTCCCCGACAACGCATGGGAGCAGCTTTGGGGCGGCATCTGCGCTGTGTTTGACAGCTGGATGAACGAACGTGCCATCCTCTATCGCCGCATGAACCAAATCCCCGAAGAATGGGGTACGGCTGTCAATGTCCAGGCAATGGTATATGGCAACATGGGCAACAACTCTGCAACCGGTGTGGCTTTCAGCCGCGACGCAGCTACCGGCGAGAACATGTTCAATGGCGAATATCTCATCAACGCACAGGGCGAGGACGTCGTTGCCGGCATCCGCACTCCTCAGCAGATCACCGTTGAAGGCTCACGCCGTTGGGCAGCTCTTCAGGGCATCAGCGAAGAGGATCGCGCATCGAAATATCCTTCACTCGAAGAATCCATGCCTACATGTGCAGCCGAACTCATCGCCATCGCAAACCGTCTCGAAGACTACTACAAGGACATGCAGGACATGGAGTTCACAATTCAGGACGGAAAACTCTGGATGCTCCAGACCCGCAACGGCAAGCGCACTGGCGCCGCTATGGTCAAGATTGCTATGGATCTGCTTCGTGCAGGCGCAATCGACGAAAAGACCGCACTGCTCCGCATGGAGCCTCAGAAACTCGACGAGCTGCTCCACCCTGTGTTTGACAAAGACGCTCTGAAGCGCGCCAAAGTTGTGGCCAAAGGCCTTCCCGCATCTCCAGGTGCTGCCACCGGTCAGATCGTGTTCTTCGCCGACGAAGCCGAAGCATGGGCTGAAAAGAAAAAGAAAGTGGTTCTCGTCCGTATCGAAACCTCTCCTGAGGATCTGCGAGGCATGGCTGTTGCACAGGGTATCCTCACTATGCGAGGCGGCATGACCAGCCACGCTGCCGTAGTGGCTCGTGGCATGGGTAAATGCTGCGTATCAGGTGCAGGCGAAATCAAGGTCGACTACGAGAAGAAAACCGTAGAGATGGGTGGAAAAGTCTACAACGAAGGTGACTGGATTTCACTCAATGGTTCGACTGGCGACGTTTACGACGGTCAGGTTCCCACTGCAGAGCCCGAACTCGACGGCGACTTCGGCGCGATCATGAACCTTGCTGCAAAATATACAAAAACACTCGTCCGCACCAATGCCGACACACCCCGTGATGCACGTCAGGCACGCCACTTCGGCGCTCAGGGCATCGGACTCTGCCGCACAGAGCACATGTTCTTTGAAGGCGACCGCATCAAGGCCGTACGTGAGATGATCCTTGCAAGCGATGAGGCCGGACGCCGTGAAGCTCTCAAGAAGCTCCTGCCGATGCAGCGTGGAGACTTCGAAGGCATCTTCGAGGCAATGGACGGATATGGTGTCACCATCCGCCTGCTCGACCCCCCGTTGCATGAATTCGTACCCCATCAGACAGCCACACAGAAAGAGCTCGCTGACGAAATGGGCATATCACTGGCAGAAGTGAAAGCCAAGGTTGACTCTCTTGAAGAATTCAACCCCATGCTCGGCCACCGCGGTTGCCGTCTCGGCATCACATATCCCGAGATCACCGAAATGCAGACACGCGCCATCATCGAAGCAGCACTCGCTGTACAGGCTCGTGGCATCAAGGTGTTCCCCGAAATCATGATTCCCCTTGTAGGCTCACTCAAAGAAATCCAGCATCAGGCCAATGTGATCCACACCACAGCTGCCAAAGTATTTGAGGAAAAGGGTGAAACAGTGATCTACAAAGTCGGCACAATGATCGAAGTGCCTCGCGCTGCCCTCACCGCCAATGAAATAGCCGAAGTAGCTGAATTCTTCTCGTTCGGTACAAACGACCTCACCCAGATGACATTCGGCTTCTCACGTGACGACGCTCCCAAGTTCCTCAAATACTACAAGGAACACGGCATCATCAAAGTTGATCCGTTTGAGGTGCTTGATCAGGATGGCGTCGGCCAGCTCGTCCGCATGGGCGTTGAAAAGGGTCGCGCTACACGTCCCGACATCAAGATCGGTATCTGCGGCGAGCATGGCGGCGAACCCTCATCGGTTAAGTTCTGCGCAAAACTCGGCATGAACTACGTAAGCTGCTCGCCTTTCCGCGTGCCTATCGCCCGCGTAGCAGCGGCGCAGGCCGCCATCGAGGATTAATTCTTTGAGAGTTATATAATCCACAGGTCGTAATTCTCTGGATGCCTTATCTGGGAATTACGACCTTTTTATAAACTTGCGTTGCAATGGAAGAAAATATAGATTCGCATACCGTGGGAAATAGATTGAACTGAGTAACGAAGAATACGCTAACTTTCGCATTGCAGATGTTCAGAATTATCAATGTGCGGAGTGCGGAGATCCTGCAATTGTTGGGTAATTTCTCAACGAAAACAAGTAAGTTCAATATTCTTGACCATATGATATCTCTCTATGATCAAAACAGAAATTGACAAGCGAAGTATTGCGAAAGCGAAAGCCATATTCATTTCAAAAGAGGTATATTCTTTTGAAGTTGGCACTGTGGCCGGGCTTCAAGCTATACATCATTCGTTGTTTGATGGATTATATGACTTTGCAGGTGAAATCCGCAAACTCAACATCTCGAAGGGTGGATTTCGATTCGCGAATTCATTATACCTCATTCCTGCCCTTGAGGCTATCGAAAAGATGCCTGAGGATACATTCGAGCAAGTGATAGCCAAATATGTTGAAATGAACATTGCGCATCCATTTATGGAAGGCAATGGCCGTGCCACTCGTATTTGGCTCGATATGATGTTACGCCGTTCATTGGGTAAGGTTGTGGATTGGCGAAAGATTTCCAAAGAGGACTATATGTCTGCTATGGAACGGAGCCCTGTCAATGACCTCGAACTCCGGTTTCTGATACAATCCGCTCTCTCCACTGAGACCGATGACCGCGATGTCATATTCCACGGAATTGAACAATCTTACTATTACGAAGGTTATGAACCGGAATAGCATGTAGGTATTGGGAAAATGATTCAGGCGGCAAGCATTCTTTAGAAGCTTACCGCCTGAATCATTATATAAGATCAAATGTCTGTTTATGTCTCGAGAAATCAAATATTATTCAAGAGATAGATCTTCAAGAGCGATATAATGCTGATAAGGATGATCGCATGCCGGACATTTTGTAGGAGGCTCTGTACCCTTGAACACAAAACCACATACCAGACAGCGCCATTTGACAGGCTTCTCGCGCTTCCAAAGTGTGCCGTCCTCGATATGCTTCAAATAACGGCCAAACCTTTCGTAATGCTTCTTTTCAATCTTAGCGATTTCTGCGAAATGACTTGCAATTTCGTCAAATCCTTCTTTCTTTGCTGTTTTTGATGCCTTTACATAAAAATCAACACCTTCGCTTAGCTCCTCAGCCATAGCTGTGCGCAGATTTGAGGCTGTGTCACCAATCACGCCGGCATTTGTCGACATGGGCACATCCACTACCGCACCACCTTCGAGGAATTTGAAGAAAACCTTACCATGATGCAACTCGTTCGCGGCAGTTTCTTCAAATACATTGGCAATAGGGAAATATTCCTCCTTTGTAGCCTGTTGGGCATAGTAAGTGTAGCGGCTATATGCTGCTGATTCACTAAGATAAGCGATTACGAGATTCTTTTCGGTCTGCGTGCCGATTATCGATTTCTTATCAGCCATGATCAATTTTGTTAGAATGTTTAACATTGTTGTTACGACACTCTAACAACATCCACGCTATAAAAGTTCGCCAAGAAGAGCGATGACTTGTGGGATAAGTGGAGATTGTCCATCATTGACTATGACCTTCGTATCTGTTCGAGAGACAAGCGACTCGCCGATCTGCGACTCAATACGGCTTTTCACTTCTGACTCCGACAGCCCATTGCGCAGCATCACACGCTCAATCCGCAACTGCATTGGAGCAGTCACTTCCCATACTTTATCGGCAAAGGCATCAAAACCACTTGACCGGAGTATAGCACTTTCAAAAAACATTACCTGCACTTCTACAGCCTTGGCAAACAGATCGTCGCGCACCGCTCCATGCACAATAGAGTTCAGGCGCTCCAACTTGGAATGATCGGCAAACACTGCAGCAGCAAGTGCCTTTCTATCGATAGTGCCATCCGATGCACATGCCTCTTGGCAGACCTCTTTATATATACAGCTGCGCATGCCTTCATCACTATCCATCAGCCGCCGCGCCTCAGAGTCGCAATCGTAGACCTTGAAACCAAGCACACGCAACATCTCGCATACCACGCTCTTGCCGCTACCAATCCCACCCGTTACAGCTATAAGTCTCATCGCCGTTCGAGAACAAATTCGACACTGTCTGTCGACATAGACACATTTCGCATCATCGAGTTTGGCGAGGACAGGATCAATCCAATCTTTGACACACCACTGCGTATCTCTTTATAATCGGCATATGCCTGCATGGGATAATCCTCATTGTAGCTGCTGATAGGCACAAGATATGATATCTCAACTTTTGATGGGAAGAGCACCACATCGGTATCAGACGGCTTATTAAGAATCTCAACGGGGATCATTCGCTTTTTTGCTATCAATGGCTCAACCGGCACAGTGACAGTCACCACCGACGGGTCTATGCGCATACCAGCCAATGGCACCACTTTCACCTCATATCGCATGGTATCGGTCAGACCGGTCTTTACAAGAGGCTCTGTAGCCACGCGTTTCAAATCGCGTGGAAGATCACCCGTGCTATAGATCGTTACTGAATCAACCGATGCGACAATAGGCCCACTGATAACACATTGCAGATCCGGATGTATGTCGGCATCTACAACAAGTGGCACACGGCGTCCGGGCAACGTTGTAAATATAGCCGTCAATGAATCAGGGCGACAGGCCGTGATGCTCACACCCGACCCAAAATACTCACGTATACGGCTTTCAAGACGTGCCCGAGGGACAACGAAACGATTCCCTCCTCCTGCCGGAGACTCAAACCTAACCTTCATCGGAGGAACTGTCGAACTGAATATAAACCGCAGCAACTGCGATCCTTTGGCTCTTACTCCCACGCTTACCACAGGTGGGAGATCTGAGATGACCGTGACGCTATCAGGAACATCTTGAAGCTCAACCGGCACATCGAAGTCGCGCTGAACTTCATTGTCGAGCGACAAAAGCGCCCAAAACACAAACGCGATAAGCACGCACAGCAGATAAAGCCACACATTGTGTCCGCCGTCCGAGCGTGCAGCCTCAGCTGCATAACCGATAAAAACGCGCAGCCTATCGCGATAGTTCCCCTTCATTTATTATGTGCCAATATATACCAACAGACGCGTCCCTGACAGGACGCGCCCTGAATTTATCAGTATCCTATGTCCTTAGCTTATTTTACTTCGGCTCCGGGTTCGGGCTTCTCGGGCTGCTCAGTACCCAATGGATAAACGGAGTTCTTATCGATGGTGATAGCAACACCGTTTGCTATTTCGACAACATACGATGTTTCCTTCACCTGCTTAATCTTACCGTGTATGCCACCGGCCGTCAACACTTTGCTACCCGGGCCGAGAGCCTCACGGAATTTACGGATTTCCTTCTGGCGCTTCTGCTGCGGACGGATCATAAAGAGATAGAAGATGGCTATGAGTGCCACTATCATGATGATATTCATCATTCCGGCACCTCCGGCTTCTGCTCCGGCGCTCTGAAGGGTAATAAGGTTAGATAGCATAGTTAATATGTTTTTTATTTATTTGTTGCAAATATAGTATTATTTTTTGATTAAACGTCCCTCCTGCCTGAGATGATTTATTACCGAATACAGGATGCCGTTGATAAACGCACCGCTCCGTGGCGTGCTGTATGCATTTGCGATCTCAATGTATTCATTGAGTGTGACAGGAATGGGAATAGCCGGATAGTCGAGCAGCTCTGTGATAGCAGCCGTCATGATAACGATATCCATGAAGGCCAGACGATCGCTGTCCCATGCGGCCTCATTTATAAAGCGGTCAATAAGATCGCGGCACATATCGCGGTTGCGCACTGCCGACACAAACAGATTGGGGCCAAACACTTCGTCCTCGCTGTCCTTATATTTCGGGAGCAAATCGGCGTTGCCATTGTCCGACGATGCAAACCGCTTGATTGTCTTGATGACGAAAGTGCCCATGATGTCAAGATCGTCATTCCAATACACCGACCTTGATTCAAGTGCTTCGGCAAGATCATCACTCGGGAGGATCACAGATTTGAAAAGCTTGCGCCAAAGTTCCGCATCGTCTGCAAATGTCGGCTCAGTCGGTGCTGACATGTAATCGCGGTAGATATCCGACGCAATGACACTGTCGAGGAGATTTTTGAGCATGACATGATCACTATCCCAACTGAACGGATTTTCTGATATATACTCCTCAAGAGCAGCATTCGCAGAAAGAGCTTCGACAAATTTATTGTCGACAAACCTCATCGAAGGGTTCAGATCCTCATCGGTCGGAAGATACTTATGCTTGGCAGCATCAAGACGCTGATCCTGAAGATGCGTAAGCTCAAGCGGCAATAGCAACAAGGCATGGTATAGTTCATAAGCCTTATCAAGCGATTTGCCGAGCGATACCGAAGCCTCCTTGAACAAACGGCGTGTATCGCCACAACTGCCCAGCGTCTCCTCAACCATCTCAAGCGCCCGCGACATTCCTGCAAGAGTAAATTCAGGGCATCGACGGGCAGCTTCTTCAAATTCAGGACTGCGGGCAATGATCGTGCGCACAACCGTTATCCAGAATTTAACATCCTCAGGAATATCGCGATCCTTTATGCGTACATAGCTCCGATAGGCCGCGGATGTGGTTATGGCTTTGAGCAACGGCTCGATAGCCTGATCAAAGTCGGATATGCCATTGTCAGCGCGCAACATCACAGTCCGCAAATCGGGATTTGAGTGAAGCGAACGAGCCATTTTGCTTTCATGCAACGGATTGACCACTGTCAATGGCGACAATCGTCGAGGATTTGCCTCCCAACCCGACAACTCGAGAATGAGCAGCAGGGTGTCAAGATAAAGCCGGTGGGCATAGCGCTGGTCACGCGACTCACCTACAGGATCGTTGATAATGCGGAACTCGCTTTGGGTCAACAGATAGGAATATAGCATCTGGACCACCTTGATGCGTATCAAAACTCGATTTATCATGACTTGTTGCTTGTAGGTGGAAGAGAGGGGTTACTGTAAAGTGATTTTGCGGGATGCAAAGTTACGCAAATTTTCTTATTCGACCACACGTTTGTTCTCACACCGCAGTGTTCTCGCCGGATATTTCTCGACCAACGCGGCATTATGAGTGGCCATGATCACAGTTGTGCCCTGACGGGCAATCTCGTGGAGATATGATACGATCTGCTCACCGGTCTCGGGATCGAGATTACCTGTAGGCTCATCAGCCAGCAACAGACCTGGATCGTTGAGCAGAGCACGGGCTATCACTATACGCTGCTGTTCTCCACCCGATAACTCGTGAGGCATCTTATAGGCTTTCTTGCCCATTCCCACACGATCAAGCACTTCGCCCATACGATCGTCAATATCTGTGCGATCCTTCCATCCTGTGGCGCGTAACACAAATTCAAGATTTTCGCTGACCGTACGATCGGTCAACAACTGAAAATCCTGAAAAACGATGCCTATCTTACGGCGAAGATACGGAATCTCACGGCGACGGATCTTATTCAGGTCATAGCCAAGCACTGATGCGCTCCCCTGCTCCACGGGCACTTCGGCATACATCGACTTTAGCAGCGAACTCTTGCCACTGCCAACCTTGCCCATAAGATAAACCATTTCCCCAGCACGAGCCGTGAAATCAACTTGCTTGAGCACTACAAGCTCCTGCCTGAGAATCTCCACGCCGGAGTATTTTATTATTTCCGCGCCTTCGTCCATATTAATAATTATATCGTGTGGTATCTTTAAGGTGATCGGCTATCAGTTGCCAAGCTCCGAAAGGAATTTTATACGCACAAGGCGTATTTCATCCTCGGTGCAATCAGCGCCCAGCTCATCGATGGCGGCATTGAGGTCGTCGCTCTCGCTCTCTTTGAAATATTCAAAAATATCATCCTGCCGATCGTCATCCATCACCTCATCGAGGAAATATGTGATATTTATTCTTGTGCCTGAATAAACTATTGCCTCAATTTCATCAAGAAGCTCAGTAAACTCCAGTCCCTTTGAGTCGGCAAGCTCATCAAGCGGTATCTTGCGATCTATAGCCTGAATGATTGCGATCTTCTGCTTTGATTTGTTAGGAACAGAGCGCACACGCAAATCTTCAGGACGTTCAATCTCATTTTCTTCAACGTGGCGCTTGATCACCTTCACAAACTCTTCTCCGTAGCGGCGCGCCTTACCGGCTCCGACACCGGGGATATTCTGCAGTTCCTCGACAGACACGGGATAGGTTGTTGCCATTGCCTCGAGCGACGGATCTTGAAAAATCACGTAGGGAGGCAAGGACAGTTTGCGCGCCATCTTCTTGCGCAGATCCTTTAGTATAGCATACAACTCAGGGTCAGCGGCACAAGAAGCGCCGTTTCTCACGGGTTCGCTCTCCTCATCCTCGTTGAAATCATTGTCCTCGACAATTTTAAACGACGATGGGTTGTCGAGAAATTTCTTTCCTTCGGCCGTTACCTTAAGCAGACCGTAGTTTTCAATATCGCGGTCGAGATATCCGGCTATGACTGCCTGCCGGATCACAGCATTGAGAAAGCGATCGTCAGTGCCTTGCTGGCAACCGAACACATCGAGTTCATCGTGATTGTAGCCTTTGACATTGGCTGTAGTCTTGCCAAGCATCACGGCACATACATGATCGGCCTTGAATTTTTCTTTCAAGGTCAGGATTGTTTCAATGATAGCACAGAGATTATCCTTTGCTTCCACTTTTTTCTTTGGATTTAGACAGTTGTCGCAATTACCACAATTATCTTTATCATATTCCTCACCGAAATAATGGAGGAGAGCCTTACGCCGGCAAACGCTCGACTCGGCATAGCTTGCAGTCTCAAGCAGCAGTTGCTTTCCTATCTCTTGCTCTGAGACAGGTTTGCCCTGCATGAATTTCTCCATCTTCTGAAGATCCTTGGCTGCATAAAACGTTATACACTGACCCTCTCCCCCGTCACGTCCGGCACGACCGGTTTCCTGATAATAGCTCTCAAGCGATTTAGGCATGTCATAGTGTATCACAAACCTAACGTCAGGCTTGTCAATGCCCATGCCGAACGCAATCGTAGCCACAATCACATCAACCCGCTCAAGAAGGAAGGAGTCTTGATTGGCACTACGTGTAGCGCTGTCCATGCCTGCATGATATGGAAGAGCCTTGATGTCGTTGACTTTAAGCATCTGGGCCATTTCTTCAACTTTCTTACGGCTGAGGCAATAGATTATACCTGATTTCCCGGGATTCTCCTTGATATAACGGATGATATCGCGATCAGTCGAATCAGTCTTAGGACGAACCTCGTAGAAAAGATTAGCTCTGTTGAATGATGATTTAAAGACACAAGCATCCTGCATCCCGAGGTTTTTCTGTATATCATGCTGCACCTTTGGGGTGGCTGTGGCCGTGAGCGCTATCACCGGACGCGGACAGATCTCATTGATGATGGGTCGTATGCGTCGGTACTCGGGACGGAAATCATGTCCCCATTCCGATATACAATGCGCCTCGTCCACGGCATAGAACGAGATCGGCACTGTCTTCAGGAACTCAATATTCTCCTCTTTTGTCAACGACTCGGGCGCCACGTACAGTAAACGTGTCTTCCCGGACGTGATGTCTGACTTCACCTGATCGATTGCTGCCTTGTTGAGCGACGAATTCAGGAAGTGGGCTATATGATCGGTCTCGCTGATGTTGCGTATGGCATCAACCTGATTCTTCATCAGGGCTATCAACGGAGATATCACAATAGCCGTTCCGTCCATGAGGAGTGCCGGCAACTGATAGCACAGCGACTTGCCGCCGCCGGTAGGCATCAGCACAAATGTGTCGTTGCCTTCAAGAAGCGAACGGATGATAGCTTCTTGATTGCCTTTGAATGCATCAAAGCCGAAATGATGCTTAAGGGCTGTGCGGAGTGAGGAGGTGTCGGTCATGGCGATCATTCGAGGTAAGGTAGGTTGTGACTATGATTGGTTAGAGAGATCACCGGACGGGATGACCGGTGGTAGGAATCTTAGATTTATGGATTGCGGCAATATTCGTTTTGATAGATTGCTTTATGCTTATTGATTCGTTGGGTATCACGCTTCGGCAGCCAGATTGACTGTCGATAGCTTTTCGAGAGCATATTCTGGAGTGATTGTAAGCTCTTTTATATCGGTCGACGGCACTTCAAACATACTGTCGATCATGATTGTCTCGACAATCGAACGAAGTCCACGCGCCCCAAGTTTAAACTCTATCGCCTTGTCGACGATCAGATCGAGTGTCTCAGGCGCAAACACGAGCTTCACACCATCCATAGCGAATATCTTCTCATATTGCCGTGTGATTGCGTTCTTCGGCTCCGTGAGTACACGGCGCAATGCATCGCGGTCGAGCGGGTCGAGATGGACAAGCAACGGCAAACGTCCGATTATCTCGGGAATAAGCCCGAACGACTTCAGATCCTGAGGTGCTACATATTTCAGATAGTTGTCGGTGCTCACACGCTGGCGCATCTTAGTACCGGCGTAACCAACAACATGCGTATTGAGTCGATGTGCAATCTTACGCTCTATGCCGTCAAACGCGCCACCGCATATGAAAAGGATATTTTTCGTATCGACAGCGATCATCTTCTGTTCGGGGTGCTTGCGTCCACCCTGCGGCGGCACGTTAACGATCGATCCTTCAAGCAGCTTTAGTAAGCCTTGCTGAACTCCTTCGCCCGACACATCGCGTGTAATGGATGGATTGTCGCCCTTACGTGCTATTTTGTCGATCTCATCAATGAACACAATGCCACGTTGCGCTTTCTCTACATCGTAGTCTGCATTCTGCAGCAGTCTGGTAAGCAAGCTTTCGATATCCTCGCCAACATATCCAGCCTCGGTAAGCACTGTCGCGTCGACAATTGCAAAAGGCACATCGAGCAGACGGGCGATCGTCTTTGCAAGAAGAGTCTTACCGGTGCCGGTCGGACCGACCATCACGATATTGCTCTTCTCTATGTCCACATCATCATTGTCCTGCGCCAGACGTTTGTAGTGGTTATACACTGCTACAGAAAGATACTTTTTGGCATCTTCCTGACCAATCACATACTGGTTGAGGAAATCAAATATCTCCTGCGGCTTAGGCACTTTGTCCATCGAAAGCGACTCGACTGAACTCTCAGCGGTCTTCCCTCCATACTCCTCGAGCGCCTCATGAATATGCTCTATACACTCGGCACAGATATATGTGCCGTCACTAACAGCACTTGGCACGAGCATCGCGCTCATATCGGCGGGACGTCCGCAGAAATTACATACTGGTTTTTGCTTCTTTGCCATCGGTGATCATTTATCGGCGCGGGGAGTGAGTATCTCGTCAATCATGCCGTAATCCTTGGCTTCGGCAGCTGTCATCCAGAAATCGCGGTCTCCATCACGTTCCACCTTCTCGATGGTCTGACCCGAATGCGAGGCGATGATACCATAAAGCTCACTCTTATATTTGAGGATTTCACGTGCCGTGATCTCGATGTCGCTTGCCTGTCCCTGCACGCCTCCGAGCGGCTGATGAATCATCACGCGGCTATGGGGCAGTGCGAAACGCTTGCCTTTCTGTCCGGCCACAAGGAGCACAGCGGCCATTGATGCAGCCATGCCGATGCATATTGTAGACACGTCGCTCTTGATGAACTGCATTGTATCATAAAGACCAAGCCCTGCCGTAACCGATCCACCGGGAGAGTTGAGGTAGATGGAGATATCCTTCCCGGGATCAACCGAGTCGAGGTAGAGCAGCTGACCCTGCACCACAGTAGCCGTATAGTCATTGACGTCGGTGCTCAGGAAAATGATGCGATCCATCATCAGGCGCGAGAACACATCCATCTGCGCCACATTGAGCTGACGCTCCTCGATGATTGTAGGAGAAATGTAGCTTGAATTGATTGTGGAGGTGTACTGGTCAAGGGCAAGACCGTTCATGCCCAGATGCTTCACTGCATAATTGCGAAAATCATTGCTCATATGTCGTAGTCTGTTGTTATTCTAATTTGGTTATTCAAAATTACATAAAAAATTCCGCATGCGCAAAAAATTTAATTTTTTTTCACGCCACCAACAAAACAACGATGGCTACCGGTCCAACGTCCGGTAGCCATCGCGGCTGGATTGTAATAGTCAGTGTTTTATCAAGCTTTCTGAGCGATCTCTTTAAACTCGTCGAGCGACACCTCTTTGTTGTCTACAGTGACAAGCTCCTTAATAGCGGTGAAAAGCTTCGCATCGCCGACCTGCTCGATGATACGACCACGGTAATTCTTGTCGTTGAGCATCTGCTTTGCATAGTTTGTGATGATCTCTTCGTCGAGGTTGGTCATGCCATACTGTGCAAACTGGCGGGCAGCCATCATCTTGGCGAAATTGAGAAGGTCATCCTCCTCGATCTTCACATCGGCCTGACGAGCCACGCGATCGCTTATGAGCTGCCACTTAAGTCCGGGCAAGAGCTTGACATACTCTTCATCAATATTCTCCTCGTTGAGACCCTCATTGCGGTTGATAAGCCAGCGTTTCAGCAGATCGTCCGCAAATGTCATCTCTCCATATTTGTCCATAAGAGCCTTCTGTGCTTCCTGACGGAACAGAATCTCGCTATTACCGCCAAGCTGGCCGGCAATCATCTCCTTCACGGCATTGCGATACTCCTCCTCGTTGTGCACTTTATCTTTTCCGAACACATTTGTAAAGAATTCTTCGTTGAGTTCGGCAGGACGAACAACAATGATCTCCGAGATCGCCATTTCGAAATCACTTTTCACATCCGACGCAATCTCTTTATCGATCTGGAGCATCGATGACATCTCAGTGGGATCGCCATCGCATGTGTTCCACGGGTTGAACACAACCTTGTCTCCGACTTTCTTGCCATCGAACTTGTCTGCTTCATCTTTGCTCTTGAAATACATGGGGGCAACTATGCCACTGACAACCTGAATCGCACCCTCATTTTCATTAACAGTGCCATCCTCGTTGAGCTGCATCAGAGCACCCTTGACAAGCGCATCAGGCTCCATTTCCTCTCCTGGCACCTGAGCGCCGAAACGCTTGCGCAAGCCCTTGTCCTGCTCGTCGATCATATCATCGGCCACTGCGATGGTATAATAAGGCACGGTTATATCTTTTCCCACATTGACATCAAGCGCGGGAGTGAGAGCCAGATCATATTCAAATGTGAAATCTTTCTTGTTTTTCAGATCGAGTTCGACAACCTCCACAGGAAGAGGCTCGCCAAGAATATCGACCTTGTTGTCGCGCAGATAGTTGGCAACCGCATCATAAACCTCACGGTTGATGACGTCGCTCGTCACCTGCATGCCGAAACGGCGCTTCAACTCACCGAAGGGAACATGACCTTTGCGGAAACCGGGGATCACATGATTACGTCCCACCTCCTTAAGATCTTTTGTCACTTTGTCGGCATAGTCGCTTTCAACGACATTGACGGTCAGACGTGCGCTCACGTCGCCGTTTTTTTGCATGGTTACTTCCATAACGTGCTTATTCTTTGATGATTTTGGTTCAATTCAATGTCGACCGACAGCCCCGGGATGGTCAAGGAAAGTCCGGCGTGCCGCCAATCAAGCTGCAAATTTAACAAAAAAGCGGCCAAAAATGACTATCTTTGCGCAAAAGAATTTGAACTGTCCGACCACTCATGACTGAAAATTCATTGCTGAGCCGCCTCGACGGCATAGAATCACGTTTCGAGGAAGTGAGCACTCTCATCACCGACCCGGCAGTGATCGCCGATATGAAGCGATATGTGCGCCTGTCGAAAGAATACAAAGATCTGGAGAGACTCACAGCCGAGACTCGGCGTTATCGCGATGCACTCGCATCTGAGGCTGAGGCTCGTGCCATACTCGACAATGAGTCTGACAACGACTTGCGCGAACTTGCCAAAGATGAGTTGGAGCAAGCTCGCAAGCTCTTGCCATCACTTGAAGAATCCATCAAGCTCATGCTCATCCCGGCCGATCCAGAAGACTCAAAAAACGTAGTGCTCGAGATACGCGCCGGCACAGGAGGAGACGAGGCTGCGATTTTCGCCGGCGATCTTTTCAAAATGTACACCAGATACTGCGAATCACGCGGATGGACTGTTGCCGTTACGGCTGCCAGTGAAGGCGCTGCCGGTGGATTCAAGGAGGTCGTGATGTCTGTGAGCGGCGAGGGAGTATACGGCACGCTGAAATACGAGAGCGGCGTGCACCGTGTGCAACGTGTGCCCGCCACAGAGACACAGGGTCGCGTCCACACTTCGGCTGCAACCGTAGCGGTTCTGCCCGAAGCCGAGCCTTTCGATGTTGAGATTAACGAAGGAGAGATCAAGTGGGACACATTCCGCAGCGGTGGCGCCGGAGGTCAGAATGTCAACAAAGTCGAGTCGGGCGTGCGCCTGCGATACATGTGGCGTAATCCTGTCACAGGCGAGACCGACGAGATATTGATCGAATGCACCGAGACCCGCGACCAGCCCAAGAACAAAGAACGCGCCTTGTCGCGGTTGCGCACATATATTTATGACCGTGAGCACCAGAAATATGTCGACGACATCGCATCGCGCCGTAAGACACTTGTCTCAACGGGAGACCGTTCCGCAAAGATACGCACCTACAACTACCCGCAAGGGCGCATTACCGATCACCGCATAAACTATACCGTCTACAATCTTCAGGCATTTGTCGACGGCGACATACAGGATGTGATCGACCATTTGATCGTGGCAGAAAACGCCGAGAAACTAAAAGAAGCTGAATTATAAATCCCCCCAAAAAATACTCTCAGTTATATGAATCGCAAGCAACTGATCGACAACATCTATCGCAAACGCTCTTTCCTCTGCGTAGGACTCGACACCGACATCAAGAAAATACCGGAGCATCTGTTGGGCTGCGACGATCCGATCTTTGAATTCAACAAAGCCATCATCGACGCCACCGCACCCTATTGCGTAGCGTATAAACCCAATCTGGCATTCTACGAGGCAGCGGGCATCAAAGGAATGACAGCGCTCGATAAAACCGTCGCATATCTGCGCGAGAATCATCCCGACCAGTTTATCATCGCCGACGCAAAGCGAGGCGATATAGGCAACACATCGGCACTTTATGCACGTGCATTCTTTGAAGAGATGAATGTTGACGCACTCACAATTGCCCCCTACATGGGAAGCGACAGTGTGAAGCCATTCCTCGGCTACGAAGGCAAATGGGTGGTGGTGCTTGCACTGACATCCAATCCCGGATCACGCGACTTCCAGTTCCTGCGCACAGGAAACACTGACAGCCGCCTGTTCGAAGATGTGCTTACCACCGCACAGACATGGAGCGATTGCCCGGACGACACGATGATGTTTGTTGTCGGTGCGACACAAGGCGAGATGTTCATCGACGTGCGCCGAGTGGCACCTCGCAGCTTCTTGCTCGTTCCCGGCGTTGGCGCCCAAGGTGGCAGTCTTGAAGATGTTGCACGCTATGGCATGATCGAAGGCGAGTGCGGTCTGTTAGTCAATTCATCACGTGGTGTCATATACGCATCTAACGGACACGACTTTGCCGAAGCCGCAGCGCGCGAGGCCTCAAAACTCCGCGACTCAATGTCGGCTCTGCTAAAATAATATCAGTAAGGCGTTTTATCAGTTTTACTGCGCCACATATCAAAAGCTTTCAAAGCTTCCGATGACAGGAGCTCGGTCATGCGCTTACTGCGCAGATCGGGCTCCAGCGCTATCTCACGGTAAAGCATCTCGTCGTCAAACCCCGCAGCAGACGCCGCACGACGGTCATTGCCGTAATATATACGATCAATATGCGCCCAATATATCGCGCCGAGACACATCGGACATGGCTCACACGAGGTGTAAATCTCACACCCCGACAGATCGAACGTGCCGAGCACCTCTCCGGCTCGACGAATTGCCGTAACTTCGGCGTGAGCTGTGGGGTCGTGATGAAGCGTCACTCCATTCGTACCTTCAGCCACAATGCGACCGTCCTTGACAATCACCGCACCAAACGGGCCTCCGCCATCAATCACACTCTGCTCAGACAGCTCTATAGCCCGCCGCATCCAACGAATTTTCTTTTCTTTATCCATATTTATAATGTTATAACGCTTGTGACAGGTGAAAATTTCACACACCAAGCGTTTAATTAAAGAAATAATTCTATAATTTTGCATCCGAAAAACATATAACCAAAAAATAAACGGTATGACAATCGACAAATTTGACTTCGCAGGCAAACGTGCCATAGTACGCGTAGACTTCAACGTTCCATTGGATGAGAACGGCAAAATCACTGACGACACACGCATACGCGGCGCCCTCCCTACCCTAAAAAAAATCCTGGCTGATGGCGGTAGCCTTATCCTCATGAGCCACATGGGCAAGCCTAAAGGCAAAGTGAATGCCAAATATTCCCTTTCTCAGATAAAAGATGCAGTAGCCAAAGCACTTGGCACAGATGTTGAGTTTGCAGATGACTGCATGAAAGCCGATGAAAAGGCTCGTAACCTCAAACCGGGTCAGGTTCTTTTGCTTGAAAATCTACGATTCTATCCCGAAGAAGAGGGTAAGCCCACAGGCATCGAGAAGACAGATCCAGCTTACGATGCTGCAAAGAAAGAGATGAAAGAGCGCCAGAAAGATTTCGCAAAACATCTCGCAAGCTATGCCGATGTCTATGTCAACGATGCATTCGGTACAGCTCACCGCAAGCACGCGTCCACGGCAGTCATTGCCGACTATTTCGATGCCGACCACAAGATGCTCGGCTACCTCATGGAAAAAGAGGTGAATGCTGTAAAAAAGATTCTTGACAATATCCAGCGCCCGTTTACAGCCATCATGGGAGGATCGAAAGTGTCAACTAAAATTGGCATAATCGAAAATCTGATGGACAAGGTGGACAACCTCATTCTTTGCGGAGGCATGACATACACTTTCGCAAAGGCCATGGGTGGAAAAATCGGAAATTCGATAGTCGAGGACGACAAACTCGATCTCGCACTCGATATTATGAAGAAAGCCAAAGAGAAAGGCGTAAATCTCGTACTTGGCAGTGACTGCATCGCTGCCGATAGCTTCAGCAACGATGCCAAGACCATGGTATGTTCGGTCATGGATATTCCCGAAGGCTGGGAAGGTCTTGATGCCGGCCCCGAAAGCTGCAAGGCATTTGCCGATGTGATCACCGACGCCAAGACTATCTTATGGAACGGTCCGGCCGGAGTTTTTGAGTTTGACAACTTCACCACCGGATCTCGTGCAATCGCCGACGCAATAGTCGAGGCGACAGCCAAAGGCGCATTCTCGCTCATCGGTGGTGGCGATTCCGTAGCTTGTATCAACAAGTTCGGCCAGGCCGATAAGGTAAGCTATGTGTCAACCGGAGGCGGTGCACTCCTCGAGGCCATCGAGGGCAAAGTTCTGCCCGGCATAGCCGCAATCGAAGGCAAATAAGAGATTCGTATCCTCCACTACACACTGCATGCCGCTGCGTCTCGACGCAGCGGCATGCCTGCATATTGTCTTTTACTAATTTATCAGAGATATGGATTATAGTGCTTCTCCTCTTGAATGGTTGTAGGACGCCCATGCCCCGGAAGAACCACAGTATCCTGCGGCAACGACAGCAATCTGTCGGTAATGCTCCTGACGAGCTGTCCATGATCTCCCCGCGGCAGATCCGTACGACCTATACTACCGGCAAAAAGAGCGTCACCTGTTATCACGAATCCGCCAACGGCATCATATAACGCTATGCTGCCTGGAGAATGCCCTGGCACTTCAATAACCTTAAGACAGCCCTCTCCAACTATCACATCATCGCCCTGACATAATTCCTTTCCAATAGCCACAGGTGGAAGATCGAGCGGCAAATGAAACATATCTGCCTGAGATTGTCGCGTTGCACCGAGAAATGCATCTTCAGTATTAGCTTCGAGCACAAGTCCATAACGATCCATCACGTGCTCATCGCCAAACGTGTGATCAAGGTGAAGATGAGTATTTATCAGATGCACTGGATGAAGGTTATTTACGGCAATGAAGTCATCGACCACATCTGCTTCCTCTGTGGTGGTCATTGACGGATCGACTATCACACATCTGTTGGTCGATTCATCCCACACTATATATGTGTTGACGCCGAACAGGCTGAATTCAAACGAATGATATTTCATAACTCTGCGTAGACAAGTTCCTTTTCTTTAAAATACTCTTCGGTGAAATAATCACTGAGCGGCACTTCCAACACAGGCACCCGTGCCGCCCTGACCTCGTCGGAAATATCGCCTCCCTTAAGGCATATCAGACCATTGGGAAAACCATTACGGTCTGTTCGCGATACATTCTTGCGCACCAAAGGCACGAGTGCATCGAGACGCATCACTGCCCGGCTGACCACATAGTCGAAACGCTCGTGACACTCGCCGATGTCGCCATGCTGGAACGTAACATTCGAAAGACCCAACTCCCGGGCAATCTCTGATGCCACACGCAGCTTCTTGCCTATACGGTCAATCAGATGAAACCTGCAATTCTGCCAGATGATGGCCAACGGAATTCCTGGAAATCCTCCACCAGTGCCCATATCAAGAAACAAAGTGCCATCCACAGGGGTCATGAAACGTGCCACTGAAAGAGAATGCAATATATGATGCTCGACAATATTGTCGATATCCTTGCGCGACACTACATTTATCTTGGCGTTCCACTCTTTATAGAGTCTGGCGGCAAGAGCGTACTGCCCGATTTGATCTTCGGTAAGCTCGGGAAAATATTTTCGAATAATATCCATACTGCCGCAAAATTAACAAATCTCAACGGTATCCGGCACGGTCGGGCAAATTTTGTGCATACAGCTTTCAAAGACGGATTATTTTTCCGACCTTTGCAAAATAATCTTGAATTAAATGGAATTTACAGCCAGTCAGATTGCCACACTCGCAGGAGGCACCGTCGAAGGCGACGCAAATGTAAAGATAAACACATTCGCCAAGATTGAGGAGGGACACCCCGGTGCCATCTCTTTTCTGGCGAATCCCAAATATTCAGAATATATATACACGACAGGTTCATCAGCCGTACTTGTGCGACGCGACTTCAAGCCTGAAAAACCTGTCAGTGCCACACTGATCCGTGTAGACGATCCATATGCCACATTGGCACATCTGCTCGCTCAGGTGAGCCGCATGATGAACCAACCACGCCGTGGTGTTGAGCCACAGGCCTATGTGTCAGACGGTGTCGATCTGCCGGAAGGAGTGTATGTCGGTGCATTCGCTTACATCAGTCCCGGTGCCCGTATAGGCAAAGGTGTACAGATCTATCCGCGCGTATACATCGGTGACAATGTCGTCATTGGCGATGACACGGTGCTATATCCCGGAGTCACCGTATACAACGGCTGTCACATAGGCAAGCGTTGCATTGTTCATGCCGGTGCGGTGATCGGAGCCGACGGATTTGGATTCGCTCCCGTAGGCGAACGTTATGACAAACTGCCGCAGATAGGCATTGTCGAAATTGGCGACGACGTGGAGATCGGCGCAAACACCACCATAGACCGAGCCACAATGGGCGCGACCCGCATCGGTAACGGTGTGAAGCTCGACAATCTCATACAGATAGCTCACAACTGCTCCGTCGGTGCAAACACCGTCATGGCTTCGCAGTCGGGTGTGGCAGGATCGACCAAAATAGGTGAGCACTGCATGATCGGCGGACAAGTTGGTTTTGTAGGACATATCAGCGTAGGACGTGATGTGCAGATCGGAGCACAAAGCGGCATATCGCACAATATCCCCGACGGAATGCGTGTGATGGGCACCCCGGCAAGTGACTTCGGCAGCTACGCACGACGCCAAGCCGTCATCAAGCGGTTGCCGGATCTGGCACGCCAGATCGATGCACTGCTAAAAGACAAACAATAAAGCAATCAAACTCACATCGGAAATATGAAACAGATCACCCTAAGCAAGGAATTCACAGTCAAAGGCAAAGGACTGCATACCGGTCTGGAGATCGAGGCTGTGTTCACCCCTGCGCCCGAAGGCCACGGATATAAGTTCCAACGCACTGATCTCGATGGAGAGCCGACAGTCGATGCTCTTGCCGAGAATGTAGTGTCAACCGAGCGCGGCACAGTCATAGCCCGCGGCGACGTGCGTATCAGCACAATTGAGCATGCTATGGCCGCCCTCTACGCCATGGGCATCGACAACTGCCTCATACGCGTCAACGCACCCGAAATGCCAATCCTTGACGGCAGTTCGGCCGTTTATGTCGAGAAAATAAAGGAAGTCGGGCTGACCGAGCAGAAAGCAGACAAGGACTACTATGTGATCAAGCAGAAAATCGAAGTGCGCGACGACACCACCGGGTCATCGATCACGGTGCTTCCCGACGACAGCCTGTCTGTTGATGTGATGGTGGCGTTCAAGTCACCCGTACTCTCCAATCAGTATGCGACACTTGAGGAACTCGACCGCTTTGACAGCGAGATTGCCAGCAGCCGCACATTCGTTTTCGTGCGCGAGATCGAACCTCTTGTTGCAAACAATCTCATCAAGGGTGGTGATCTCGACAATGCCATCGTCATCTACGATGCTCCAATGGACAAAGCCCAACTCGACCGCATTGCCGATCTGATGCATGTGCCGCACAAAGATGTGAACGCACTCGGATACATCAACGAGCGTCCGCTCGTAGCCGAGAACGAACCTGCACGGCACAAACTTCTCGACCTGCTCGGTGACCTCGCTCTCATTGGCCGGCCTCTCCGTGGCAAAGTGATCGCCAACCGCCCGGGACATAAGATCAACACCACTTTCTCAAAGAAGATACGCAAGGAGATCAAGCGTCAGGATCTGCAAGCGCCCGCCTATGATCCGAATCAGACGCCGATAATGGATAACAACCGTATCCGCGAACTTCTCCCCCACCGCTATCCCATGCTGCTCGTCGACAAAATCATCGACAAGGGCGATCAGTATATAGTCGGAGTGAAAAACGTGACCACAAACGAGCCATTCTTCACCGGACACTTCCCTCAGGAACCGGTGATGCCCGGTGTGCTCATGGTCGAGGCTATGGCTCAGACAGGAGGTCTGCTCGTGCTCGGCTCTGTAGACGATCCGGAACGCTACTCGACATATTTCATGAAAATCGACAACGTGAAATTCCGTCAAAAAGTAGTGCCGGGCGATACGCTCATATTCCATGTATCGTTCATGACCGAACTGCGCCGCGGTTGCGCCATGATGAAAGGTTACGCTTTCGTCGGTGAGAAAATTGTATGTGAATGCGAATTTATGGCTCAGGTAGTGAAAAACAAGTGACCGACATGATTCACAATTTAGTATCAATCCATCCCGATGCCAAAATCGGCGCCGATGTAGAGATCGGCCCGTTTACAACGATCGCAGGCAATGTCGAGATCGGCGACGGCACACGCATAGAGAGCAACGTCACAATAATGGACGGCGCACGCATTGGCCGTAACTGCCATATTTTCCCTGGCGCTGTAATCTCAGGTATTCCACAGGATCTGAAATTCCGCGGAGAAGAATCGCTCGCAATCATAGGCGACAACACCACACTGCGCGAATGTGTTACCGTAAACCGCGGCACAGCCTCAAAAGGCAAGACCGTGGTTGGCAACAACTGCCTGATCATGGCATATAGCCACATCGCACACGATTGTGTCGTAGGCAACAATGTGATCATCTCCAATGCCACACAACTCGCCGGCGAAGTGATCGTGGATGATTGTGCAGTGATTGGTGGTGGCACTCTCGTACATCAATTCTGCCATCTTGGAGCATATATCATGGTACAGGGCGGAGCTCTCATTAACAAGGATATCCCGCCTTACATCAAAGCTGCACGCGAGCCTATATCATTTGCCGGGCTCAACATAATCGGATTGCGCCGCCGAGGCTTCAATGCCGATCAAATGCATGAGATACAGAATATATATCATATATTGTTTCAAAGCGGCCTCAACTATTCCGATGCCATTTCCATAATCGAAGAGACGATACCCGACAGCGATATCCGCCGCCAGATATGCGACTTTGTCCGCAACAGCGAGAGAGGCGTGCTGAAAGGCTACGCATGAAAACGAAATCGACCTAACATAAACGCATCCCGCTTCACTACCGAGGCGGGATGCGTGTTTTATTCGCTTATAGTCTTATGTGATCAGAACGGGAGATCGGTGTCTGCACCAGACGAAGAAATATCAGCCGGTGCGCTGTAACCTCCAGGCATGGCCGCAGAAGGAGCGAACGGATCGGCAGCCGGCGCTACAGGAGCGCTCTCACCGGCTTTCTCAGCTTTCCATGCACGCACATCGGTGTACCAACGGCCATTGAACTCGCGGCTTTCGAGGTCAAACGACACTGTCATGACATCGCCCACCTGCATTGGATATTGGTCAATGCGATCGCCGAAGAAATTAAAACACACCTTTTTGGGATATGTTTCCTGAGTTTCAAGGACATATTCACGTTTGCGCCAGGCATTGCCCGCACGGGATGTGCCACCCACTTCGGGAAGCGCCTGGATGATTTTTCCGGTAATTTCCATTATATATGTTGGTCAAAAAAATGTTTATACAATATTAACGGAGTCAAAGTTACAAAAATATCCGCTATTTCAGCAAAAATTTTCGGGAAATGGCCTGTTCATTTTCGCCCCGCATTACAACGATATATACTCCGGGGGCGAGATCTGAACAATTTATGGATGCCGACATGCGGTTGATGCGTCGTGATTTCATGATCAATCCCTGAAGGTCGTATATTTCGACTGTGCCGAGCATCTGTCTCGATTTGAGCTTAAGATGAGAATTCACACATACGATTTCTATGTGTCCGCTATCGTCCGCCATCATATCATCACTGGCATCAGACGCTATCCGTGCAGCGACCGGTTCACTACATCCACTATTGACATCCCATGCCGTGACATGAAACCTTAGCGACGGATTATCTGAAGGGTACGTGAACACATATGCTGTTGTTTTGGGCATTATCTCTTGCTTGAAGCTGTCACCGATACTTACACTGTAATAACTTACAGGAGCTTCCTCGTCTATATATTCCGGGGCTTTCCATGTGATCCGGTAAGTTGCGCCGTCATATTCCTGAACGACATCGACAGGGACATCAGGTACTGTGGGACGCATCTCATTCACAGGCAGATGTGCATAAGAAGTGAAAATGTCGCCGGAGATTTCGCTACAAAGTTTCATGTCGGGCGATGACCAAGCGATTCCCCACGGTGACTGTTGGAAACGTGCGTCGACCGTCTGTCCCGGCTTATAAGTCACCACAACTCCATCAATGTCGCCCCATTGCTCCGAAAGCTGACGCGGCGGCATATGGGTCACATCTGTCAGATATACAGCATCGACAATTCCACGGTCAAGAAGCATGGAGGCTTCACGAGCCACAGCACCACTGCGTCCGGGTTCGTAAGCCACTGCGGTTGCGAGGTGCGGAAACTCATTTGTCAGATCGAGTGTAAGACGATCGATCACATGATATCTGTCATCAAAATCCATATCAACCAACCGGGAGATATCGATCACAATACCATCGAAGCCATACATCAACTGCATTTCACGATACAGCATTGACAGCGAATCGGCATCAGCTGATCCGTCAGGCCGGACAACCGCATATGCGGCAAGACGCCTGTCCCGCGCTTCCCCGATCATAGCCATGGGCACATCACTATCGGCTAAAGATGCAGTGACAGTATAATCTTCATAAACCGACGGCCACCATACTCCTGATGATGACTGCATGCGTATGAGCACCGTATTGAATCCAGCATCAGCAACTCGACGCACATCATTTACCGATCCGCACTCATCGACCGACGGGACAAGCCATGCTGCCCTAATCTCACGCAGCGGTGATGCCCCGGCAACGGCATACGACATAAAAGCCATCAATAATGCAAAAACACTTCTCATCAAATACAAAATTACGAAAAATCGAGCGCACTATCCGTTTTTTTTGTAATTTTATATTCGGAATCAGAAAATTTCACATTAATATGAATATGTGACAGTTAAAAATAAATCTGAATAATGAGCAACGAGATACTATATATACTTTTACCTGACTATGCGGCTCACGAGGCCGTGTATCTCTCGCAGGCGATCACCTCGGATGATTTTGCACTGAAAAAGAATCCGAAATATGTGAACCGCTGTGTGGCACCCACATTAGAACCTGTGACTGCGATAAGCGGATTCCGTACGGTGCCGGATTATTCTTTTGACACCATGCCGGATGAATACGCAGCGATAGTACTTGTCGGTGGATTCGGCTGGGCAACTCCAATCGCAGACAATGTCGCAACAATCGTACGTAAAGCCATTGATAAGGGCAAGATTGTCGGTGCGATCTGCAATGCAGCCTCGTTCTTGGCCAAACATGGATTTCTAAATAACATCAAGCACACAGGCAATGGCCTTGAACAGCTCAAGATGTGGGGTGGCTCAAACTACACAAATGCCGACGGCTATGTAAATTCACAGGCGGTAACCGACAAAAACATAGTAACTGCCAACGGATCTGCCACACTTGAATTTGCCAAAGAGTTGCTTTTACTGCTCAAAAATGACACCCCCGAGCGTATCGAGATGTATTATCGTTTCAACAAACAGGGATTCTGCGAGCTATTTCAATAATAATTTGAGTCATGAACGAACCGAAGAAAGATTGCCAGAAGGGCGAATGGTGGACAGCTCCTGCTATCGGTGACAAAGGAGGCACAGTGATAGTGACCGGGCGAAAGGATGTGGACAAATTCCGCACAAATCCACGAATGAATATCCGCGTAGAGGTGACCTGGAGCTACGATGGCGATGATGCCGGCATGCCATCAGGTGATACACCAGCATTGATGGCTCAAGTTCACGAACGGTTACTGACCATTTTTGACAAAGATCCTGTGGCCGTGATGACAGGTGTGTTTACCGGAGATGACGAGCGCACATGGATCTTCTATACTCTAAGCACCCATATCTTTGGCAGAAAGCTCAACGAGTGCCTTTCCGACCTGCCTATGCTGCCGTTGACAGTGTATTGCGAGAATGATCCGGATTGGGAACAATACGACGAGATGGCTGAAGCTGAAGTAGCGGTTGATTAGGCCGGATAGACTGTCTAATCGTTTTAAGCTATCAGATCCACGAGGATCGCATCAGAAACCAGCCAAGACTCTTCGGGAATGCGCATGACACCGGCTGATAGCGAGATGCGTCCGGCATCAAGATGAGGACGGGCATCGCGCAGCAACTGATCAGTCATGCTGTCACCGAACTGACGGCGCAGGTGATCGACCGACAGTCCATCGGATGTGCGCAGACGAGTGATCACGACATCATTGAACCGGTTGCAATCCGTTTCAGACTCCTCGACATAGAATTGCAAGCCTTTCTGACGAATGTATGCCCTGATATCAGGCGGATTATAACCACGCACCCCTTGTATGAAACTGTGTGCACCTGTGCCGAGACCAATATAGTCAGAGCCATTCCAATATGATGAATTGTGAATGGCGCGACGTCCGGTCAAAGCGAAATTTGAAATTTCGTAATGCTCCATTCCTGCCGCACGGGTACGATCGAGAAGAGAATGATACATTTCCACAAGAGTCTCTTCAGATGCCTCTTTGAGTTTGCCTGCGTCGCGCATTGCCGTAAAACGCGTGCGTGGCTCATAAGACAACATATATGCCGACAAATGATCGGGAGATAGTGCAAGGAGCGCATCGAGCGAATAGCGCCATGAGTCAACAGTCTGTGTCGGCAAACCGTATATCAGATCGAGCGATAGGTTTGTGATGCCATGATGACGAAACGTGTCGCAGGCACGCACGACAGTCAGAGGCGAGTGCCTACGGCCAGCCGCGGACAGTTCGGCTTCCACCATAGACTGCACACCCATGCTCACACGGTTGACCGGAGTAGAATGCGCGATAAAATGTGCCATCTGGTCGTTGACATCCTCAGGGTTGACCTCTATGGTGCACTCCCCTGCCCCAACCGGCTCAGGCAGAATGTCGAAAAGCTTTTCGAGCTGACGACATGAAAGCGACGAAGGCGTGCCGCCACCGATGTAAAGTGTGGACACTGACTGAGTGACACGATGCCTCGCCTCATTGGCAAGAGATTCGAGATAAGCATCGGCGAGATCGAGCATCGGCCCCGAATGAAAATCGCAGTAGCCACATTTAGAGCGGCAAAACGGAATGTGGACATATAGTCCGGTATCAGCTTTCTTCACGGCAACAAATTGACTTGAACGCGCAGTATTTGCATGCTTTTGCATCAACGGCCTGACGAAACGGCACTTCGGGATCGAACATCTCCACGAGCACACTGTTGAGCCGCGATATAAATTCTTCGTTTATCTGCCGGTAGTCATCAAATATTTTTTTATTGAACACCACCGGATTGAGTCCTTCGAGAAATATCGATTTCAGCCGATAGATAAATGGCTGCACCGGTCCTTCATAATGTTCAGAAACACGGTAGAGATTAGCATACAGCAACAGCTGGAGCACGGCTTTGCGACGATCGGGCTCGGACGGATCGAAAAGCTGATCAAGTGATGAGAAGCGTATTGTGTCGTTGCCTGTCTTGTAGTCGACGAAACGCAAGCGACCGTCTGACAAGCGGTCAACACGGTCAATGAACATCACGACATTGACACTAAGATCGGGCGTCACGTTGTATACCAGGCGCCGCTCCATCTCCGCATCGATGAACGTAAATGGAGCCATTGACATCTCATTGCGCAGCATCTCGGTGATGAACCGCTTGATTATTCCTCCGAGCACACGTGTCTCACCTGCCAAGGGGGTATTGTCGTACTCTCCACGTTTATTGTGATAGTGATTGATGGCCTGGGTCACCAATTTGTCGATATATGCATGATCGGCGATGATGCGCCTGAGCATGTCTGACGTGATCAGAGCTTCGGGACGCGAGCCACGTATGTCGGTGTAGATCCGCTGCGCGACCATGTGCACCACATTTCCATAGGTGCTTGAATCCATGTAGTCGACGATCTCCTCATCTATGCGTATGCCTTCGACATAAGTGAGATAGAACATCATCGGACAGTTGATGTAGTGGTTGATCGCCGATGCCGACAGCCACCGGGGCGTTTCAGCACCTTGGCGGAACGCAGCCATGCGCTCCATCACTGCCGGAGTTTTCCTTATGGCAAGTGGCAGGGCATCAAACGTGGTGGTGGAGAATGAAGCGGATTGATGTTTAACCGCCGGCAGATCCGACAGATACAACAACTGGGAAACATATCGTGACATCTCGCTTGCACCGACACCTGAATTACGAGAATCGTAGTAAATGGCCACATTGCGCGCCCGTGATATCAACCGGAAAAACGCAAACGCTCCTGATGCCTCTACGAAATCGGATGTGGGCAGGCCGAATGCGCGTCTGATGTTTTCGGGAATGAAAGATTTCAACGAGTTGCGGCGTGGAAATATCTTCTCGTTCATCGACATTAGAATGATGTTGTCGAAGTCGAGAGTACGTGTGTCGGAAATGCCCATGATCTGCAAACCTTCGAGCGGACGGCCTTCGAAATGAAGTCTCTCGCCATTGACAATGCGCTCAACAAGTTGAAGCGCCGTAGAACTTCCTACACTGATGCCACGTTGCATGAGCGTGGCACGAAGCGTAGCCACGGCCTGCAGGTATCCATTCATGAAATGCAGATCGAGGCGACGAGAAACATTATCTTCCCTGTCGATATGAGATGTGAGCAGCTGCACGACTGAGATCACATAGTCGAGCACCTGATTGAAATCGCACTCATTTTTCACAGGCCGGAACATAGCGGCGACAGATGGCAGCATGTCAGCCATCTGTGTGGCATCTATGGTATATAACCGTTCCAGATCAATCTTGCGGAGCACCGTGTCACAGCCTTCAGGATCGATGCGACGCACATACTGGTTGCTGACTACACGCCTCAGATCCTCGTAATAGAACCGGTAATCACCTCTGACTTTACGCGCACGCAACTGCATAGACACTATGTCGTGCATCAGCGAGGCTATGGGGGTTTGCCTTAGGGGCATGCCCATGGTGACATTAAGAGAGGTGAAATCAGCAGGTATGGAATGGATCAATGGGATGAAGGATGCTTCATCGGCAAGTACCACCGCAGTGTCCATCGCATTGGACGCATCGGACACTGCACCACTGACACGCCATTCACCGAGCAGTTTGCCTGCCATACGAGCCTGACCCGATGACGACGGTACGCCTGTCACTGTAATTGCCGGCACGGTAGGGTCGGCATCATCGTATTGGGATAAATCGTAGTGCGGGGGGAATTCCTTACGATAACGCCCGATAAACTGCATCGCGCGATTGCCGGGGATGCCGAGAAGCGGCAGGTCACAATCCCAATAGAAATGAGCTGTGCCCGTTCGCTGCATATGGCGGAAGATCTTTAGCTCGGATGATGAAAGGACTCCAAATCCGGCAAAGACATAACGACGATATGGCAAATCGACGGCGTCAATGCGACTGACAGCCTCAGCTGCGGTGCGGTATACGCGTCCTCCGGTAATCATGCCTGCACGCTCCATCGCCTTATTGAACCGATCATACAATGGGCCGAGCACCTCCCACAGCTTCAGGAATTTATCGCGCGAATCATCGTCAGATCCATTTGGCGAGTAGTGACGCCAGAAGTTGCCATCGGAGTCGGGAGGGAGCAGATCAGGCCAATATTGGCGGATTATCTCACGCTGTTCGGGAGTGAGATAATCGGAGCTGATCTCCTTGTAGCGGCTCACATTGGTGAACAAACGCGACGCATCGGCGAGGTAGCGGTCGACATCGCTGAAATCATCGAGGATCATGTCGCCCCAGAAGCGGAAGCGGTCAAAATCGGGAATTTCGGACGATAACTCGCTGTATTCGTTGTAGAGCACGCACAGTTCGTCGAGACGCGATGATTCGGCAAGCGGAGTGAAACGTGAGCAAAACGCGCCCATGGTGATCACTTCGGGCATGATCATGAATTGCCCGGAGGCTGCCTCGTGACCGAGATAGTGGAGAAAGAACTGGCCTGCGCGCTTGGTCGGGAACACGAAACATGTGTCGGACAATGTGTCGCGTTCGTTAGCGATGTAAGCTTCTGCTATGAGGCGGAGGAACGGTTTCATTTGAGCAGAAGGATGACGCGTATGGCAAGGTCGAAATTGACAATCTTGCCGTTGGCGTTTCCGGCAATGTCGGTCATAGCATCGTTCATTGCCTCGACAAGACGCGGAGCGTTGCGCACGGTGATGAAACGAGCGAAGCGAGAAGAGAAACTTTCTTCGTCGCGACTCATATAGACGAGCTGCGGCTCATTGAAATTGTACATGAAATTCTCACGTATCATCCGTTGGGCAAAGGCATAGAAATTGATCGACGGCTCACGGCCAAGGGCAGTCAGATCGTTGGCCCATATCCTGAGACGAGCCACATCGCGCTGATATGCGAGGCGCATCAGTGATATGAACATGTCGAGGAACTGACGGTTGCCTCCATTATCATCGACAGCTACGAGCGAGAGAGCGCGTGTCATGCAGCCTTCGGCCATGTGCGCCACTGATGCCGCATCCTGAGGTTCGAGGCCATGTGCGCCGACCAACCATCCAGCGATGTCGGCATCGGCCAAGCGCGGTATCTCGACGGCCTGACAGCGCGATCTGATCGTAGGAAGGAATTCCTGCGGATTGTCACTGACAAGGATGAAATCGGTGTCGGCAAAAGGCTCTTCGATGAGTTTGAGCATGGCGTTGGCCGCACTCTCGTTCATGCGTTCGGGCAACCAAATGATGACGATCTTGCGGTCGGACGCATGGGCGGTGGTGGACACCTTGCGCATAAGTGCACGAGCCTCGTCGCGCGGTATCAACGGCTGCGAAGCTTTTTTGCCGAGCAATGAATGCCAGAGAGAGAAGTCCATGAACATGCCGCGCGACAGAAAATCGTGCCACTCGGACATGTAGTCGTCGCTTGTAACGGTCTTGCTACCGTCTTTTGAGACGGGAAAAGAATAGAATGTGTCGATGTGGTTGAACGACGAATGCTGACGGCAAGAAGGACACACGCCGCATGAATCACCATCGGGGGTGCGTGCGGTGCAATGGATATATTGAGCCAGCGCTCTCGCAAGAGCCATCTTGCCTATGCCCGGGATGCCATGCAGCATAAGGGCATGCGGCAAGCGGCCGTCATCGACCATCTGACGCAGATGGCGCTTGACCCGGTCATGTCCGGGGATGTCACTGAATTTCATATATCCGGAAGTTTTTCAATATGTGAGGAAGGGGTCGAAATCGTCGGCCGGGATTGTGTCGGTGGTCTGCGATGTGAGTGCCCGCAATATATTGGAGAAGATATCACGGACTCCGACTGCGAAGAACCGTCGTGTGACCTGACCGATGGTGGTCCCGCTACCCACCTCGACTGATATGCGAGGCAGAGCGGCAAGGAAAGAGGATGCCAATGCGGCGGCCTCCTCACGGTGTCCGAGTCTGACGAGAGACATGACCGTTGCGGCGGTGATCTCGGGTGAATGCGCCACACTGTCGCCACCTATTGACTGACGGAACGACAGCACTCGGTCGAAACGACCGGAGAGATAGATCGCTTCGGCCACACATGCCTCGGAGCCGTCGAGTTTGCCAAGACGATGACCTTCAAGCAGGAGCTCGGCTGCCACCGCATAACGCGCAGCGGCCATGTGACGCATGCCCCACTCGAGCCATGCTCCGGTAGCCAGATCGAGGTCGGCGGACACGGAGCGCAATGACTCCATGTAGCTTTCGAGCCGAGGCTCGTTGAGCACGAACAAGCAATCGAGTATGATTGTGTCGCCGGGATCGTTTTTGAGACGTTTCTCAAGCATTTCGACGGCTTCGTCCTGACGGCGATTGTTTGTGAGAAGGATGGCGAGGGTCTGCATGCACACCGAGTCGAAACTATCGGAATCGGCGACACCCATCAGCAAATCGAGGGCTTCGGGGCTTGTGCTGTCGAGATTGAAGAGCGCTGTCGCTTTCAGTATCCTGGATTTTACAGACTTGGGGTCGATGGCGAGAGAGTAATCGAGTGTGGCAAGACACCCTTTGAAATCGCCTGAGATCCGCTGCACATCGGCCAGAAGTTCCCAATATTCGATGTTAAAAGGTTCGAGCATGGTCAGTTCCTCGGCCATTGCAATGGCGCGGGGATAGTCTCCGTTGTCTTCGGCTGCACCTGCCAACTCGTAGTATAGAGTGGGCAGATATGAACATTTCTCTTTAAGACGATCAATGTTGTCGAAGAGCCATCCGACCGTTTCGGGTGCAGCGGCTTCGGTAACAAACTGAATGATCTCCTCATCGTCGAAGGCTTCTGACTCACGGAGAATGGCGTCGAGCTCATCGACGGCTGAGCGTTTGCGATCGGTGCGGGCGCGGAGCGCCAGCAGGCGGCTGAGGGTTGTCTGCGACTTGCGTCGTTCGAGCAAGAGACGCACAGCGCCATCATTTCCGAGATAGTAGTAAAGGTAGTCCCTACGTGTGCGCAGAGCCTCACTCGCGGGGAACATACGCGCACCGTAGAAGAGGGCTTCGAGCTTTATGAAATCGTCGTTCATGTCGTTGGCATAATCGTAGATTTCAATGATGTCGTCCTCATCGAAATATGCGTCGTCGGCGTCCTGCGGGTTGTCGGCGCGCCCTACTATGGCGTAGAAACGTTCATAGAGGGCGCGTCGTGAATCGTGGGGATTTTCCATCAGCGTGGAGGGGGATTATTTTTTCTGAGCTTTTTCCCAGCTGTCTTTCAGGGCTATTGTGCGGTTGAACACCAATGCACCGGGGCGAGAGTCGGGGTCGGCTGTGAAATATCCGATACGCTGGAACTGGAACGGACGTCCGGGCACAGCATTTTCGGCAAGGAACGGCTCGACCTTTATGCCTTCGACCACACGGAGTGAGGCGGGATTGAGCATTTCGCGGAAATCGACCTCGGGGTGAGCAGAAGGGTCTTCTACGGCAAACAGGCGGTCGTAGAGACGGGCTGTGGCATCGACTGCGTGGGCAGCGCTGACCCAATGGAGAGTGCCTTTGACTTTCCGCATGCTGCCGGGGAGTCCGCTGCGTGTTTCGGGGTCGTAGGTACACTGAATCTCCGTGATGTTTCCGTCGGCATCTTTTTCGACACCGGTGCATTTGATGATGTATGCGCCTTTGAGACGAACCTCACCACCGGGAGCGAGACGGAAGAACTTTTTGGGTGGATTTTCCATAAAGTCATCGCGCTCGATGTAGATTTCACGCGAGAAAGGCATCTGATGAGTTCCGGATGCCGGATCTTCGGGATTGTTTTCCATTTCTACCATCTCGGTTTGATCCGCGGGATAGTTTGTGATAACCAATTTCACGGGATCCATGACAGCCATACCGCGAGTGGCCACCCGGTTGAGGTCGTCGCGCACGGCATGTTCGAGCAGTGAGATGGAGTTGAGAGCCTCGTATTTGGTATAGCCAATGAGGTCTATGAAATTGCGCACAGACGCGGGAGTGTAGCCGCGCCGACGCATGCCGCTGATAGTGGGCATGCGCGGATCGTCCCATCCGTTGACCAGACCCTCGTTGACGAGCTGGAGCAGCTTGCGCTTGCTCATGACCGTGTAAGTGAGGTTCAGACGGTTGAATTCGATCTGTCTCGGACGATATGATTCATCGGCTATTTCGTCGATGAAGTGGTCGTAGAGAGGACGGTGAGGCACGAACTCGAGGGTGCATATCGAGTGAGTCACGCCTTCGAAATAGTCGCTCTGGCCATGAGCAAAGTCATACATTGGATAGACCTGCCACGTGGTGCCGGTGCGGTGATGAGGCGTCTTGATGATGCGATACATGATCGGGTCGCGGAAGTGCATGTTGCTCGAAGCCATGTCGATTTTGGCACGAAGCACACGCGAGCCTTCATCAAACTCGCCACGGTTCATACGCTCGAAAAGATCGAGATTTTCCTGAACAGAGCGATTGCGGAAAGGGCTGTCGACTCCGGGAACAGTAGGAGTGCCTTTCTGTGCCGCTATCTGCTCGGAAGTCTGGTCGTCGACGTAAGCCTTGCCCTCTTTTATCAGGCGTATAGCCAGATCGTAAAGTTTGGGGAAGTAGTCACTGGCATAGTATTCGCGGTCGCCCCAATCAAAACCGAGCCATTTGATGTCCTCGCGTATAGAGTCGACATATTCCACATCCTCTTTGACGGGGTTTGTGTCGTCGAAGCGCAGGTTGCAAGTGCCACCAAACTTCTCAGCCACACCGAAGTCCATGCAGATGGCCTTGGCGTGACCAATATGGAGATAACCGTTTGGTTCGGGCGGGAAGCGGGTGTTGAGCCGTCCGCCGTTTTTACCGGCCGCGAGATCGTCGGCCACAATCTGTTCAACGAAATTGAGTCCACGGGTCTCGACCTCGTTGGTATTGTTAACTTCAGGAGTTTCCATCTGCTGTTTATTTGTATGTAATAAGATGCAAATTTAAGAATTTTTTCTGAAACCACACCTATTAGGTATACAGCAGAATATCGCGGCGAATATCCCGGCAGGAATTATAAGAATGTCAATGTGCTCTCGCTGCCGTTTTCGCTTTAGGCGGCGGGGGCAGC
>CANOUR010000019.1 GCA_947570265.1 uncultured Bacteroidales bacterium
AACCTCCCCGCCTCTCCACCGATCCTCAGGAAGAAAGCCACAGCCCCCAAAGTCAGCCTATACAACAGAGGCAATGGAGACCCACCCAAGCGCCCCCACCTCATACCTCATCACTCTGACATCGTACCTGTCTACGCGGCAGCTGCCCCCGCCGCCTAAAGCGAAAACGGCAGCAAGCGCACATTGACATTATTGTTTACTTCCCGGTTTTCTTAACCGAAAATCCGAACCGTCCGATCTGCTCTCCTTGGCGGTAATATGCTCCGTGGCTGTAATTGATCAGTCCCGCGCGTTCGAGCATAAAAGCACCGGTTTCCTTGTCGATCAAGCTCTCCTCAGCCACCACGTTCACCACCTCGGCAATGAACATGTCATGGCTTCCAAGCGACATTATGCTTCTCACCCTGCATTCGATCGCCAATGGCGACTCAGCTATCGACGGACAACCCACCTTCACTCCCGGAATTGGCGTCAGGCCGGTCTCTGACCATTTGTCGTAGTCACGGCCCGACCTCACCCCGGCCCAGTCTGTGGCATGAGCCATCTGTTCGGTGGTCAGATTCACCGTAAACTCCATCGACTCCTTGATCAGACTGTGTGAGAACCGTTCGGGGCGCACCGATATCGAGCACATGGGCGGATTCGTGCATATCGTCCCCGCCCATGCCACGGTGAGCATATTGGTACGTCCGCCGCTGGCGCAAGTCACAAGCACCGCCGGCAACGGATTGATCATCGTTCCCGGCTTCCAGTTTTGCTTGCTCATTCGATGATCGCGTCGGCTGCTTTCACATCTTGTCCGCAGTAGCAGCACCGCAGTGTCACGTCGTTTCGGTCTACAACGTCAAAACGTGTCTTCATCGGCTCATTGTTGGTGATGCACTTCGGGTTGGCGCATCTCACCAGTCCCACGATAGTGTCCGGCAGTCTCACCTGTCGCTTCTCCACGACAGCATAGTCGCGTATCACATTCACCTTTGCGGCCGGAGCTATCAGCGCGATGCGGTTGAGCGTATCCTCGGCATAAGTGGTGTCCGCCACTTTTATGATGCCTTTCGAGCCGAGCTTCTTGCTCGGCAGATTGTTACCTATGGTCACAGCCGTTGTGGCCGATTCGATGTCGAGTATACGTGCGGCCTTGAAAAGCGACGCCGATGGTATCTGGTCTATGACAGTGCCGTTGCGCAGTGCGGCCACGGCCAATGATGTTTTGCCTGAATTCATTGCGATCCTATTTGAGAATGTCGATGCCGAGAGCGCGGCATATGAGAGCCTGTCTTACATAGAGTCCGTTGCGGGCTTGATCGAAATAATAGGCATGCGGATCATCGTCCACATCCTGTGCGATCTCATTCACGCGCGGCAGCGGATGCAATATGCGCATATTCTCTTTAGCGTCTTGCAGCATCGACGCATTGAGCGTATAGATATTCTTCACCCGCTCATATTCGTCAATGTCAGTGAAACGCTCGCGCTGCACACGTGTCATGTAGATAATGTCCGACGAGTTTATCACATCACTCGAGAAATCCGTGTGCTCGCTGAACGCGATCCCGTTGTCGCGGCAAAACTGTTTGTACACCTCTGGCATCTGCAGCTCGTTGCATGCGACAAACCTGAACGTCGGATTGAAATATTTCATCGCCATGATCAGTGAATGCACCGTCCGGCCATATTTCAGATCGCCCACCAGTGTGATTGTCTGATCCTTCAGTGTCCCTTGGGTCTTGCGTATTGAGTAAAGGTCGAGCATCGTCTGCGACGGATGCTGATGAGCGCCGTCGCCGGCATTGATGATCGGAGTGTCTGTCACCTCGGTCGCATAGCGTGCCGCACCCTCGAGATAATGGCGCATGATGATCAGGTCGACGTAGTTCGACACCATCTTTATAGTGTCCTTAAGCGTCTCTCCCTTCGACGAGCTTGTTGTGGCGGCATCGCTGAAGCCGATCACGCGTCCGGCAAGACGGTTCACTGCCGTCTCGAAACTCAATCGGGTACGTGTCGACGGTTCAAAAAACAAAGTGGCCACAACCTTGCCATCGAGCAGTTTATGATTTGGGTTGCGCTCGAAATATGCGGCTACATCAAGTATGTGAAGTATTTCTTCACGCGATATGTCGGATATCGACACCAGTGAGTTCTGATTCATCGCAGTATAATTTAACTCGTGTTAAGAGAGCGTTTCCGCAAATTTAGCTATTTTTCCGCATTATGTATGCATAGTGACTCTTTCCGGACTAAAAAAATCAGTAGATCCGGAATGGAATCGACAGCACGTAATACACGGCGACACTCTCTCCCCCAACACGTCCTGCCTCCCAGCGTGGCATCTCCGATATTATGCGCACAGCCTCGCGGTCGAGGCTCTCGTGCACACCGCGTAGCACGTTTATACATCCCAGCGACCCATCCTCTCTCACCACAAACGAGCACATCACGCGTCCCTGCACACCATCGTGCAGGGCATCCTCGGGATAACGTCGCGTGGAGTTGATGAAATGAAGCATCGCACGGTCACCTCCGGGAAATGCCGGCGCCATGTCCACGCGTTCGCAGTCATAGACCCTGATGGTCTCGCCCGAACGGGGAGCGGCACACACACTGGTGGCGCATATCAAGCTGAGCAGAATGAGATAAAGTTTCATTTACGATGCAAAAATAACTCCCTGTGCATTATTGGCCAAACCTCCGAAGCCTATTTTGGGATTACTTAACAGCTTTCACCTTTGTTTACATTTCCTCCGTCACCGATGAAAAAACGTGTGCCGTCACACACTAACCGGGCGCAATCATGCGTTAATAATGCGTGAAGAAGCGCCTCAACATCCTGCAATCATTGTTCGCGGCTGTCATAGTGTGTGTTACGCCGTCAGCATTGAATGCCGCCGACAGTTCGCCGGCCTATAATTTCTTGAACATACCCGCCTCGGTGACATCTTACGGCCTGGGTGGACTCAACATATCCACCGTCAACGACGATGTCAACAACATCGATGTTAACCCCGCCTTGCTTGGCCCTGAAATGGAAAAGGCCATCGGCATCAACTACATGCACTATGTCGGCGGAAGCAATTTCGCCGGCGCGAGGTTTGCCAACAGAGCCACCGACCGCTCGGCATGGTCTGTCGGACTCCAATATTTCGGATATGGCTCGATAAAGGCTGCCGACGAAACAGGTGCCGTATATGGAGAGTTCTCACCAAAGGATCTTAATATATCGGCATCATACAGCCACGACATCACCGACCGATGGCGTGGAGGTGTATCGCTCAAATTTCTCTACAGCTCTTACGACGAATACAGCGCTCTTGCCATTGCCACCGACCTTGGCATAAACTACTACGATGCCGACCGCGACCTGTCGCTGTCGCTCGTCGTTGCAAATCTCGGAGGTCAGGTCAAACGTTTCACCGACTCCTACGATCGCTTGCCGGTCGATGTGCGCCTGGGTTGGACACAAAGTTTCGGCTCATTTCCGGTTCGTTTCTCTGTCACGGCATGGAATCTCACACGATGGAAACTCCCCTATTACGAGACAGGCGACGGCACATCCGATCCCGAACTCAAAGACAATTTCGGCTCAAATCTTTTCCGTCATCTGATTTTCGGACTCGATTTCGTGCCGAGCGACAAGTTCAACATCTCATTGGGTTACAACTACAAGACACGCACCGACATGTCCACCTACTCGCGCAATTTCCTCAGCGGATTCACCATCGGAGCAGGTCTTAAGGTAAAAATGTTCGGCGTGGGCATCGCGTTCGCACAGCCCCACAAGGCTGCCACAACCCTCATGCTCAATATTTCCACAAGCTTACTCGATTTCATAAGATAATCTATCTAATGGACTGCAAACGCATAATAGTGGCCATCGACGGCTACTCATCTTCCGGCAAAAGCACCATGGCACGTCGCCTTGCTGCGGCTGCCGGTTACCGCTATATCGATTCAGGCGCCATGTACCGCGCCGTAACCCTCAAGGCAATGCGCCTCGGATATGTCTCAGCCGATCGCATAGATGCCGATGCGATCTGTGCCATGATGGACGACACCTCAGTCGATTTCCGTCCCTCGGCCGACGGACAGATCACCCTTCTCGACGGCAACGACGTCGAACGCGAGATACGCACCATGCAGGTCAGCGCACTCGTTTCGCCCGTAGCCGCTCTGCCATGTGTCCGGCGCTCGCTCACCCGCATGCAGCAGGCGTTCGGACAAAGCAAAGGCATTGTCATGGACGGTCGCGACATTGGCACCACCGTATTCCCCAACGCCGAACTTAAGGTCTTTGTCGATGCCGGGCCTGAAACACGCGCCCGCCGCCGGTTCAAGGAACTGATTGACAAAGGTGAAAACACCACTTACGAGGCAGTGCTCGCAAATGTCACCGAGCGCGACCATATCGACCGTACACGCGCCGAAAGCCCCTTGCGTTGCGCCGATGATGCGGTGAGGTTTGATAATTCCGACATGACGCTTGCCCAGCAGGATGAAATGCTCATGCGTCTGTTCGACGAAGCTGTAAAGCGCCATGTTGATTGAGATTGACAGCCGGTCGGGATTCTGCCATGGTGTGGTCAGTGCCATAGCTAAAGCCGAGGAAGAGCTCGGAGGCAGCGCGCCACTCTATTGTCTTGGCGACATCGTCCACAACAGCGATGAGGTCGAGCGCCTCGAACGTCGCGGGCTCAAAACGATAACACACAGCGACCTCGAACACCTCCGCGGTGTAAAAGTGTTGCTGCGTGCCCACGGTGAACCCCCTTCGACATATGCCTCTGCGGCCGAACGTGGCATCGACATCATCGACGCCACATGCCCCGTGGTGTTGAAGCTGCAGCAGCGCATCAAGCACACATTCGACACAGCCCCCGACACCACTCAGATTGTCATTTATGGAAAACCCGGACACGCCGAGGTAAACGGACTCGTCGGCCAGACCGGAGGAAAGGCAATCGTCGTGCAGCACAAGGCCGATCTCGACCGTGTTGATTTCTCACGCGACATCGAGCTTTACTCTCAGACCACCAAATCGCTCGAGGGCTTCCGCGAGATTATCGACGAGATCAACCGCCGGCGCTCTCCGGGCATAACATTCAACTCCTACGACACCATTTGCCGTCAGGTAGCCAACCGTGTCGATCATCTACGCGAGTTTGCCGCCTCCCACTGTGTGGTGCTATTCGTCTCAGGCGCAAAGTCGAGCAACGGTCGTGTGCTCTATGGCAAATGTCGTGAGGTCAACCCTCGCACACATCTCATCAGCAATGCCACCGAGGTCGATCCCGACTGGTTCAGCAATGCCGCTTCGGTCGGCGTATGCGGTGCCACATCTACCCCGCGATGGCTCATGGAGCAGGTGCGCGACAAAGTGAAAACACTAATCGAAAATAGCGGCAATCATGAAACTAAGTAATATCGCGGCCTCTCTGGCAGCGCTCATGCTCGGCGCATGCTCATGCTCTTCCGGTAGCCGGTCTGACGGTAGCGCAGCCGACACCACATCCGTGTCATACCGCAGTGGATACGATGCCGCTCTCACCATGATCAACACCTGTGGCGACTCAGTGCAGGTTCAGGATTTTATCCTCGAGTTCATGGCAACCAACTATCAGATCGAGCTGAAAGATGGAAAAGATGCCGCATCCAACCACCGCAAAGGATTCGAGGATGCTGTCAGGGAAACCGATCCCGCTCTCGCATCCTCAATCTTCTGACAGTTGACTGACGTTCAATCAAATTTCTTGCGGATGAACACAAAGTTTCTGCCGAGATATTTCTCGCGCACTGTCGGGTTCTCGGCAAGCTCCTCGCTCGTCCCCTGAAACAATATCTTTCCCTCGAACAGCAGATAGGCTCGGTCGGTGATGCTCAATGTCTCAGGCGCATTGTGGTCGGTGATCAATATGCCGATGTTTCGATCCTTAAGACTGTAGACCACTTCCTGTATTTCCTCCACCGCTATCGGGTCTACACCGGCAAACGGCTCATCGAGCATGATAAATTTGGGTTCTATGGCCAGGCAACGCGCAATCTCCGTGCGGCGGCGTTCACCTCCGCTCAGACGGTCACCCAGATTGTGGCGCACTTTCTGTAGCGAAAACTCCCTGATCAGACTTTCAAGCTTCTCTTTCTGATACTCCCGCGGTCGTCCGGTCATCTGTAACACAGCACGCAGATTGTCTTCAACCGACAGTTTCCTGAACACCGAGGCTTCCTGAGCGAGATAACCGATGCCGTTCTGTGCCCTTCTGTACACGGGAAATTTCGTTATGTCGAGATCGTTCAGGAATATGCGGCCTTCGTTAGGCGTGATCAGGCCTACAGCCATGTAGAACGTTGTCGTCTTGCCCGCACCGTTCGGCCCCAACAGTCCCACGATCTCACCCTGCGTCACATCGATCGACACATGGTTTACCACCGTGCGTTGGCCATACTTCTTCACCAGCGAATCGGTGCGGAGCACCATACGGCTCTCTTGCCCGGCACTACTCTCCATATCTGTTGCAGCCTCCTTTCAGCTGGCTCTTGATATAGTCAGTGAGCAGATTGATAGCCACGATATTGTTGCCGCCCTGAGGGACTATCAGGTCTGCAGTGCGTTTCGACGGCTCGATATACAGTTGGTGCATCGGTTTCAGAACATCCTGATAACGGTTGATCACCATCATCGGTGTGCGTCCCCGCTCCACGCAGTCGCGGGCTATGACTCGTATCAGACGGTCGTCGGGGTCAGCGTCGACAAACACTTTCACATCCATCATATCGCGCAGCTCCGGATTGGTCAGCACCAATATGCCCTCCACGATCACCACATCGCGCGGCTCTACCCTCACAGTCTCAGGCTGGCGGGTGCATGTCAGATAGCTGTATGTCGGCATCTCTATAGTCTTGCCTTCCTTTAGCTGTTTGAGCTGGCTGACGAGCAATGGCCATTCGATAGCGGCCGGCTCGTCGAAATTTATCTTCGAACGATCTTCCGGAGGCACATGGCTTGAGTCGCGGTAATATGAATCCTGCGGAAGCACGGCTACTTCGCCTTGCGGCAGGCTTCCGATAATCTTGTTGACCACGGTGGTCTTACCTGAGCCGGTTCCACCGGCGATTCCTATGATGAGCATATCGGTCTGTTTTTTCAACCTTACAATTGGCCAAATTTACGAAAAAATCACTCTCGGCTCGCTGTTTCGCGCCCTTTTTTGTTCTTTCGCGCCCACAGCCAGTGAATGGCGAATCCCGTTCGGTCGATAAACACTATGGCACCGGCCACAATCAGCAATGCGAGTGTCAGATGTCCGAGGAATCCTGCGCCGGGAGGAGTCTCTTCTCTAAGTGATGTCGTTTGGTCAGGTTTGTCGAACATGTCGGTGTCGATCGACGATAGAGCGCGTTTCCACACGATACGCCCGTCCACCAGATACACCACCCCGACATTACCCCTGACAAGTTCTTTCAGAAGTGTCGGCTCGGCTGTGTACACCGGATACTCAGCCATTGATATGTCCATCCAGTAGTCGATGCCAAGGCGATCTGACGAAAGCAGTGCTGTCATTGTACCACCGCGCTCAGTGATATATCGGCTGAGAGTGTTTATCGCATAGGTGTGGCTCGGATTGACACGCAGTATCTCAGGCACGACTACCAGCAGTTGCTCTCCTTTGTCGGATATCACATATGGCGTGATGTCTTCTCCCTCATCAAGGATCACGAATCCGTCTGCCACTGTTTCGTCGCCTCCGGTGAGCTTGCGGTCGACAAATGTCCATGTCGAATCCGGAAGATTGTCGGTGTGGAACTCAGCCCGCTCCCCCTTGTCATTCTCATATATGAAAGTGTACGTGGCCTCGTCTTCATCGCTTGTGTCCTCACTGTCAGTCTCCGACAATGATGTGCCATCCGGGAAGCGCCTGAAATCTATGAGCGGCTGTATGTTATATCCGATCATGCCCACTGCCACTATGTATAGTGTCAGCACCGCACCGATTGCCCACTGCAAATATGGCGACACAATCCCGGCCACCTTGCGGTTGCTTCGCCAAAGGCATATCAGCCCCAAGGTGATGGCCACATTTTTCCAGAACGTAGCGCGGTTTGAGATCACCAGCATATCGCCGAAGCAGCCGCAATCGGCCACCGGATCGTCAACCCATATCCACAGACTCAATGGCAGCATGAAAGCCATGAGCGCGGTGAGCAGCCACACTGCCGTGCGCCTGTAGCTGCCCGTCATCAGCAGGCAGCCTAACACAAATTCATCCCCGCACAAAGCCATAGAGGCCATCGTCACGATCGTGCGTGGCTGGTGCCATCCCCACAGCTGCAGATATTCCTCGATTTTGTAGACTGTCCCCCATATATCGATGCTTTTTGACATGCCTGAAGCTATGAACACCGATCCGACAGCTATACGCAGCACCCACACCCAGGCAGTACGGGTGCGTCTCAGCAGATCATTTAGGCTTTCCATCAGCTTCCGAAAGCAATATGAGGGCAAACAGGGCATAGTTCACAATGTCGGCATAGTTTCCTTCCACGCCTTCCGACACCATTGTTCTTCCACCATGATCCTCGATCTCTTTATTGCGCATTATCTTGGTCAAGATCATGTCTGTGATAGAACTGACACGCATATCGCGCCAAGCCTCGCCATAGTCATGATTTTTGGCTTCCATCAGTGCGCGTGTGTCAGATGCATGCTTGTCATACAGCGTCATCGCCTCGTCTGGCGTGATGTCTACAGTGACCGAAGCCGGCAGCTCGAGCTGTATCAATGCCATCAGACCGTAGTTGACCAACGCCATGAATTCCGGCGCCATGCCTTCTTCAATGCGCGCGCTGTCGGTCATTGTCTGCAACGTGCGTATGCGTTTGGCTTTTATAAACATTTGATCGGTCAAAGTTGCCGGTCGCATTATACGCCACGAAGGGCCGTAGTCGCCGAGTTTAGCGGCGAACACTTTCCGGCACTTGTCAAGTTGTTCGTTGTATTGTTTGAGTGTCGACATCATTCAGCTTGCATTACATATACCACCTTGGCATTATCCACGAGTTTCGACGCTTCTACCGGATCGTCCACAGCCTGCCATTGCTGCAAAGGCAGCTGTCGTATCTCGGTCACACACGATCCCTTTATGACATGTTTCATCAGTTCGTCAGGCGACGGACACGACTCCAGCGCGGCATATTCCTTATATGTATAATCGAGAAATACCGATGTCGATGATATGCCACGACGGTCGAGCAGCCATCCTTCCGCGAGCTTTATAGGTCGTGAAGAGGCATGGATATCGTGTGGATCGGGATACGACGCCAACGACTTGCCCGATTGATCCATAGTCACAGGCACATTGTCCGCATAATCGCCGTTAGTCAGGTATACAAGCGTCATAGGCAGAGCCTGCGCGGGTTTGTCAGCCTGCGTGGGTGCGGATGTAGAAGAGGGTAGGGCTGGCCGGCATGCAGGCATACTAATAAGCAGAGCCGGAATAAGTGCGTGGATAGCTTTCATGTCCACAAAGATACGAATAAGTCGAGAGCAAAGCCAAATTTATTTGGCATTGCCGAGCGGGAGTATCTAAGACGCACGTCAAAGATACGAATAAGTCGAGAGCAAAGCCAAATTTATTTGGCATTGCCGAGCGAGAGTATCTAAGACGCACGTCAAAGATACGAATAAGTCGAGAGCAAAGCCGAATTCTGTGGTTTCGTTGTTGTCTCCCGAGAGAGTGTATATGTTGTCACCGGTGTATAAAAACACCATCGTACACAGCAACTGATGTTGCGGCATACGATGGTGGTATATCTGTGTGGAATGCTGCTGATTATTTCAGCGCGTCCTTTACAGCGTCATTGGGAACCATTTGCTCCTGGAAGGTGTAAGCGCCTGTCTTGGGCGATTTCACCATCTTGATCACCTTGCTGTAGGTGCGGCCTTCACCCTTCTGAAGTGAGGCCACGGTTTTCTTTGCCATTTCTTATGCTGTTTTAGAGGTGAAAGAATGATTATTTGATTTCCTTGTGAACGGTCACCTTCTTGAGGATGGGATTGTATTTCTTCAGCTCCAGACGCTCGGTGGTGTTCTTACGGTTCTTTGTGGTGATGTAGCGCGAGGTGCCGGGCATGCCGCTTGCCTTGTGCTCTGTGCATTCGAGGATGACCTGAACGCGGTTTCCTTTAGCTTTCTTTGCCATCTTCTACTTATATTAAAAGGTGAGATATTTGATTTCTGTGAGATAACCTTTCTCGGCGGCATCCTTGATGGCTGCATTGAGGCCTTTTTTGTTGATGGTGCGGAGGCCGGCAGCGCTCAGGGTAAGCAGAATCCAGGCATCTTCCTCAACCCAGTAGAACTTCTTGTTGAAGAGGTTGACGTTGAATTTACGCTTGGTGCGACGCTTCGAGTGCGACACATTGTTGCCCACCATAGCTTTCTTGCCTGTGATTTGACAAATCTTTGACATGGCTGTTGATGTTGGTCTGGTTTGTGATGTTGTTTAAAACGCTCTTCGTCATGTGGCCGCCATCTCAGTTCTCATATCGCCGCAAGGTGCATCTTTCCGAACGGCTTTCAAGGATGAGCCACAAAACGACTGCAAAGTTACGCTTTTCCTGTTAACACGCAAAATCTTTCACAAATAAATTTTTAATTTTTGCGTGCTCCGCGACTTAGGTAGGATGTATAAAATAGTTGTCGTATTGGATGTGGTATAATATGAGTAGGATTTCAAATGGCTTTGATGGCGCAATGGGGTGCCATTGTAACGGAAAAGCCGGTTGAAAGCATGCCATATAATGCTACAGGCAATGCATTATCTAATTTGTACATCCTACTTAATGCGACTTAATACATAGGTCGGTGTGGAGGTGTGGCGATTTTTTGCTATTTTTGCATCCTAATTTTCTCTTTAAGACAATCACTCCATCTGATCTTGCAATGGTAGTATTTTTCAAGAAGGGCTCCGCGCTTGTCACCGCCGTGGAGACCGACCACAAGCCCGATGCCGCTGAGCTCGAGCGCCTTTCGTGGCTTTTCGACGGCGCTAAGCCGCTCGCGGCCACCCGTGTCAAAGGCACTTTCGTTGGCCCCCGCCGCGAAATGATCACACCCTGGAGCACCAATGCGGTCGAAATCACCCAGAATATGGGTCTTTCCGGTATATCGCGCATCGAGCAATATCTGCTCAGTCGTGACGCAGAGCCGCGCCACGACAAAATGCTCGAACGTGTTTACGATGGCCTCGACCAGAAGATATTCGATGTCGACCGCAAGCCTGAGTCGATTGTCTATATCGATGACATAAGTGAGTATAACCGTCGCGAGGGTCTGGCTCTCAGCCCCGAGGAGGAGGATTATCTCCGCTCGCTCGCGTTGAAGCTCGGCCGCAAGCTCACCGACAGTGAGGTGTTCGGTTTCTCGCAGGTCAACTCCGAGCATTGCCGTCACAAGATATTCAACGGCACGTTTGTGATCGATGGCGAGGAGAAGCCCTCGTCGCTTTTTAAGCTCATAAAGAAAACCTCACAGGTCAACCCCAACACTCTCGTTTCGGCCTATAAAGATAATGTGGCATTTGTCGAAGGCCCCGAGGTCGACATGTTCTATCCCGAGAATCCCGACCGTCCCGACTTCTTCAATGTCAAGCGGGTCAAGACCGTGTTGTCGCTAAAGGCCGAGACGCATAATTTCCCGACCACGGTCGAGCCTTTCAATGGTGCCGCTACAGGCAGCGGTGGCGAGATACGCGACCGCCTCGGAGGTGGCAAAGCTTCGCTGCCATTGGCTGGTACGGCTGTCTACATGACTTCCTATCCCCGCATGGAGCCGGCTCGCCGGTGGGAGATGATGATGAATCCACGTGTGTGGCTTTACCAGACACCATGCGACATTCTCATCAAGGCATCCAATGGTGCGAGTGATTTCGGCAACAAATATGGTCAGCCACTCATTTGCGGATCGCTTTTGACATTCGAGCACGATGAAAATGGCAAGCGCTATGCCTATGACAAGGTTATCATGCTGGCCGGCGGTGTCGGATTTGCATTGGAGAAAGATGCCATCAAGGGCGTACCCGAGCCGGGTCAGGCCGTTGTGGTGATGGGCGGCGACAACTATCGCATCGGCATGGGTGGTGGAGCTGTCTCATCGGTTGAGACAGGACAATATGGCAATTCCATCGAGTTGAATGCCGTTCAGCGTGCCAACCCCGAGATGCAGAAACGTGTCAGCAATGTTATCCGCGCGCTTGCCGAGAGCGACGACAATCCCATTGTGTCGATCCACGACCATGGCGCGGGAGGCCATCTCAACTCTCTCTCAGAGCTTGTTGAGGAAACCGGCGGTCACATCGACATGTCAGCGCTTCCCGTTGGCGATTCCACGCTGTCTGCCAAAGAGATCATAGGCAACGAGAGTCAGGAGCGCATGGGCATGGTAATGGATCGCAAGGATGTCGATCTTGTCGAGCGCATCGCTATGCGCGAGCGTGCCCCTATGTATGTGGTCGGTGAGACTACCGACGACAAGCGCTTTGTCTTCGAACAGTCCGATGGCGTCAAACCGATGGATCTCGATCTTAGCGATATGTTCGGTAATCCACCAAAGACAGTGATGACCGACACCACAGTCAATGTCAGCTACGCCGATCCGGTTTACGATCAGGCTCATCTCGAGGATTATCTCCGCGATGTGCTGTCGCTTGAGGCTGTAGCGTGCAAAGATTGGTTGACAAACAAGGTCGACCGTTCCGTGACAGGCAAGATCGCCCGACAGCAGTGTCAAGGTGAGATTCAGCTGCCATTGAGCGACTGTGGTGTAGTCGCTCTCGACTATAAAGGCAAGGCAGGTATCGCCACATCGGTCGGACATGCGCCGCAGGCGGCGTTGGCCGATTCTGCCAGCGGATCGGTTCTCGCCATCGCTGAAGCTCTGACAAATATAGTAGGCGCGCCATTGAGCGACGGATTGCGCTCCGTGTCGCTCAGTGCCAACTGGATGTGGCCGTGCAAGAATCCCGGTGAGGATGCTGCTCTCTATCGGGCTGTCGAGGCATGTTCGGATTTCGCTTGCGCTCTCGGCATCAACATACCCACAGGCAAAGACTCATTGTCTATGACTCAGAAATATGGTGATGACAAGGTCTATGCTCCGGGCACAGTCATTATTTCTGCTGCCGGTGAGGTGAGCGATGTGCGTCGCACGGTTTCGCCCGTCCTTGCCCGCAAGGCATCCACACTCTACTATATTGACTTCTCAGGACAGAAACTTTCTCTCGGAGGATCAGCTTTCGCCCAAAGCCTCGGGCGCATTGGATCGCAAGTGCCTTCGGTTGAATCGGCCGAGCAGTTCGCGCGCACGTTCAATGCCGTGCAGTATCTTGTCGGGGCGCGTGCGCTGCTCGCGGTTCACGACGTTTCTGCCGGAGGTCTGGTGACGACGCTTCTTGAGATGACATTTGCCAACACGGCCGGGGGTATCGACTTCACCACCGAAGGATTTGTGGATCGCATGGGTGAGAATGACCTTATAAAAATCCTGTTCTCTGAAAATCCTGCACTTGTCATTCAGGTTGCCGAAAGCAAGCGTGCCCGCGTTGAATCCACCCTCGAGAAAGCCGGTGCCCGTTTCTTCGCGATCGGTCGTCCGGCCGAGGAGCGCCTGCTCACAGTGCAGCATGGCGAGGACTCGCTTCAGATGCTTGGCATCGACCATCTGCGTGATGTGTGGTTCCGTCCGAGCTATCTGCTTGATGCGGTTCAGAGCGGTGAGAAGCATGCAGCCCTGCGCTTTGACAATTATAAGAAACAGCCGGTGCGCTTCCGTTTCCCCGCCGGATTCGACGGCAAGCTCGCGTCGCGTGGTCTCACGCACGACCGCAAGGGGCGCAGCGGCATCAAGGCAGCTATCATCCGAGAGAAAGGAACGAATGGCGACCGCGAGATGGCTTATTCTCTGTACCTTGCCGGATTCGACGTCAAGGATGTGCATATGACCGATCTGATGAGCGGACGTGAGACTCTTGACGATGTCAATATGATTGTGCTCTGCGGAGGATTCTCCAACAGTGATGTGCTTGGTTCGGCCAAGGGCTGGGCAGGCGGTTTCCTTTGGAACGAGAATGCCCGCCGTGCGCTCGAGCGCTTCTACGCCCGCGAGGACACATTGTCGCTCGGCATATGCAACGGTTGCCAGCTCATGATAGAGCTCAACCTCATCAATCCCGCTCATCCCAAGCGTGCCCGCATGCAACACAACGCCAGCCACAAGTTTGAGTCGCAATTCCTCGGTGTGGTCATTCCCGAAAACAACTCGGTCATGCTCGGATCTATGTCGGGCATGAAGATGGGCATATGGGTCGCTCACGGCGAAGGACGTTTCGACCTTCCGATGCCGATTGATCAATACAATGTTGTTGCAAAATACAACTATGCGTCATATCCGGGCAATCCCAACGGATCGCGGGCATCTGTGGCGGGCATCTGTTCCGACGACGGACGTCATCTGGCCATGATGCCACATCTCGAGCGCGCCGTGTTCCCGTGGCAATGCGGTGTCTATCCCGCATCTCATCAAGGCGATGATGTCACCCCCTGGATCGATGCATTCGTCAATGCCCGCCTTTGGATCGAGCAGCACGCACGATAATCGCGCATATACATCCCCATTTTCTCCGGCGTTTCCGCTTTACAGGCAGAAACGCCGGAGTGTTTATATCCCTTGGTGATCGTCAAGTATTGGAATGTCGGGGTGTATTGACAGCAGCGCATCGATAAATCCGGCCTTGTCGGTGGGCGACACCATATATTTATATCCCTTTGGCATCGTGATCAGCAGCCGGTCGGCGCTCCACGCATATGAGTTTTCATTAATGATGGTGTGTATGCTCTTTATGCTGATTATTTTCGAAATGTCGAGCGTCGATCCAAACAATATGCCGGCTTTCAGTATCAGTTTGCCATCTTTGATCGTGTAGCTGGTGTTGATCATGATGTCGATGAAAAATGCTCCGATTATCACTGATACTGCTGCGATAAACCATGAAAATCCGTCGATCAACATCATGCAGGGTGTGATTCCGGTCGCAAGCGCGATTATTGCTGTCATCCACCACGAATATTTTGATCGGAATGTTGTCTTCATTTTATATATTGTTTGTGCAAAGTTACATCAAAATAATTATATTCAACATGTGTGTATGCCTGTGGGTGTATAAGTCGTAATGTTGTTTGTTGTGGTGAATGTATGAATTGTTGTATATACTTAAAGTTGTCAGAAATAAAACCTCAACTATTTAATATATAATACAATAATATATGCACGCTGTGTCTAAAGTTTTCAAAAATGAAAATTTTAATGGATTTTATGTTGTGGATTTGTGATAATTTGGTTAGCTTTGCTGTCGCAAAATAATACAAAACATAACCTGTTCCACACTCCACAATGATACAGACTGTGATCAAGCGCGACGGACGTGTCGTCGGCTACAATGAAGAAAAAATCAAGGCAGCGATACGCAAGGCCATGCTCCAGACCGAAAAGGGCGAGGATGAGTCGCTGCTGCAAAAAATAGCCGACCGCATAGGCATAACCGGCAACGAACGGATGACAGTCGAGGAGATTCAGGATCGTGTGGAAGTAGAGCTGATGAAGAGTCCCCGCAAGGAAGTCGCAAAGCGCTACATCGCCTACCGCGATCAGCGCAACATAGCCCGCCGGGCAAAGACGCGCGACATGTTCCTCGAGATCATAGAGGCTAAAAACAACGACATCACGCGTGAGAATGCCAACATGAACACAGATTCTCCGGCAGGCATGATGATGAAGTTTGCCAGCGAGACGACAAAGCCCTTTGTCGACGATTATCTGCTTTCGCCCGAAGCCCGTGATGCCGTGCGCAATGGTTACATCCACATTCACGACAAGGATTATTATCCCACAAAAAGTCTTACATGTGTGCAGCACCCGCTCGATCGTATACTCAGTCATGGATTTCAGGCAGGTCATGGTGAGAGCCGTCCGGCCAAACGCATTGAGACGGCAAGCATCATCGGATGTATCTCTCTCGAGACAGCGCAGAATGAAATGCACGGCGGACAAGCGATTCCGGCTTTCGATTTCTATCTCGCACCGTTCGTGCGCACCTCCTTTATCGAAGAATTGCAGGCCATAGAGGCTGTCAACGACGTCGATCTCAAAGATCTTTATAATATTGAACTCGACGACTTTATCAAAAAGCCTCTCGACGGGCTCAAAGGCCGTGACCGCATGCTCCAGCATGCGGTAAACACCACGGTGAGCCGAGTGCATCAGGCTATGGAAGCATTCATTCATAATATGAATACGATCCATTCGCGAGGCGGCAATCAGGTGGTCTTCAGCTCGATAAACTATGGAACAGACACCTCGGCCGAGGGTAGGTGCATAATCCGTGAGCTGCTGCGGTCGACATACGAAGGTGTCGGCAACGGTGCTACAGCTATTTTCCCTATCCAGATCTGGAAGAAAAAACGAGGAGTCAGCTATCTGCCCACCGACCGCAACTATGACCTTTACCAGCTCGCATGCAAGGTGACGGCGCGGCGTTTCTTCCCCAATTTCGTCAACCTCGATGCCACGTACAATCACCACGAAAAATGGCGTGCCGACGATCCCGAGCGATATAAATATGAGGTGGCGACGATGGGATGCCGCACCCGCGTCTTTGAGAACCGTTACGGTGAGAAAACATCCATCGGCCGAGGCAACCTGTCGTTCACCACAATCAACATCGTGCGCATAGCCATCGAGACAATGATGATTCTCGACCGCGACGAGCGCATCCGCCGTTTCTTCACCAAACTCGATGAAGTGCTCGATATCACGGCACGTCAGCTCAACGACCGTTTCAATTTCCAGAAAACAGCTCTCGCAAAACAATTCCCGCTGCTGATGACACGTCTTTGGACAGGCGGTGACAAGCTGGGGCCGGATGACACGATCGAGCCGGTGATAAATCAGGGCACTCTCGGCATTGGATTCATCGGACTCGCCGAATGTCTGGTCGCGCTTACCGGCAAACATCATGGTGAAAGTGATGAGTCGCAGCAGCTCGGACTGAAAATAGTGAGCCACATGAGGTCGCGTATCAACGAATATTGCGAGATGTATGGCCACAATTTCTCCGTCCTCGCCACTCCGGCCGAAGGTCTCAGCGGCAAATTCACCACTGCCGACCGCCGCTCTTTCGGCGTGATCCCGGGTGTTACCGACCGTATCTACTACACCAATTCAAATCATGTGCCGGTTTACTACCGTTGCTCACCGCGTCATAAGGCCAAGATCGAAGGCCCGTACCATGAAATGTGCGGCGGTGGCCACATATTCTATGTAGAGATTGATGGCGACGCCACACACAACCCTCAGGCCATTTCAGATATCGTCGATATTATGGACAAATACAATATCGGCTACGGCTCTGTAAATCACAACCGCAACAGGTGCATGGATTGCGGATATGAGGATGCGCAGGACAATCTCACAGTGTGTCCACGATGCCAGAGCACCGATATCGACCGGTTGCAACGCATCACCGGCTATCTCGTGGGCACAACCGACCGCTGGAACAAAGCCAAACTCGCCGAACTCAACGACCGGGTGGTTCACAAATGATTTCTGTCAATGTTTTAGATATAGTCCCGGGCACATCGGTCGATGGCCCGGGACTTCGCACAGCCATCTATATGGCCGGCTGTGATCACGCATGTCCCGGATGCCATAATCCCGACTCTTGGAATCCACAGCACGGGCGACCAATGACGATAGAGCAGATCGCCTCCGTGGTTGAAGAGAACGGTTTCCCCGTCACCCTCACAGGTGGCGATCCGCTTTGCAACCCATCCGGGGCTTTAGCCATAGCCGAAGCGGTGAGGCGGCTCGACCTCGGGCCGCTGTGGCTCTACACCGGCTTTACATTCGAGCAAGCATTGCGCAATGCTGCCCTCAGATCCGTCATCGAGGCTGTCGATGTGGTGGTTGACGGCCCGTTTGTTCAATCGAGGCGCGATCTGTCGCTAACGTTCCGCGGGTCATGCAATCAGCGCATCATCCTTGTGTCGCAGAGTTTGCGGCAGGGAGAAGTGGTGATATGGCGTGAACCCTCCTGCGACTTCTGACGCGGCGCTATAATATTGCGGTGATGTCGCCGTTATATGTAAGTGACTGGTCAAGATAAGTAATCCTCAAAATAGATCGGTTACGGCAATTGTCTTTTTATTTTGAACTGCCACATATGACGATATATCCACGTATTATTGTTGCAATGATAGCCATGTTTGTCGCTCTGACATCCATGGCCATTGAAAATGTCAAGATCCATGGCAAGGTCACCGATCAGGCTGGTGATCCAGTGGAGTTTGTCACAGTGCGGATCGGTGGCACTGCCATAGGCACAAATACCGGCCTGCAGGGCGAATACTCTCTGTCAACCGCGAAGGCCGACACCATTACCGTCCACTTTTCTTGTATCGGTTACAAGGAAGAGAAGCGGGTGCTTCTTGATGCGTCGGGCGACGTCACGGTCAACATGCGCATGATGCCATCTACGGTCGAATTGGCTGAGGTTGAGGTTACCGAGATACGTAGGCAGACAAGTTCGATGGTGTCGGTCGACCGCGAGAAAATGAAGCTTTCACCCGATGTTTCAGGTGGATCGGTCGAGGCGCTCATCACCACCATGGCTGGCGTGAACTCATCCAACGAAATGTCATCGCAATACAGTGTCCGAGGCGGTTCTTATGACGAAAACAGCGTGTATATCAACGGTATCGAGGTATACCGCCCATTGCTCATATCATCGGGTCAGCAAGAGGGGCTTAGCATCATCAACCCCGATCTTGTCGGATCGATCGGATTCTCAACCGGCGGCTTCACCGCTCAGTATGGCGACAAGATGTCGAGTGTGCTCGACATCACCTATCGCGATCCCGAGGCATTCGAGGGTTCGGTAAGTGCCTCGCTCATGGGAGGCAGCGTGGCTATCGGACAGAGTTCTGGTAAATTCAGTCAGCTGCACGGATTGCGCTACAAGCGCAACTCATCGTTGCTCAGCTCGCTTGAGACCAAAGGCGAGTACGATCCGTCGTTTTTCGACTATCAGACATCGCTCACATTCAAGCCCAATGCCAAGTGGCGGTTTAATTTCCTCGGAAATATTGCCATAAACGACTACCGTTTCACTCCGGTCAACCGTCAGACCAATTTCGGCACCTCGAACGATGCCAAACAGTTCACCGTCTATTTCGACGGGCATGAAAAAGACAAGTTCGAGACATGGTTCGGTGCCCTGAGCGCTACATATCGTCCCTCGCGGGCAACAGACTTCACGCTGATGGCTTCCGGATATCTGAGCAACGAGCTTGTTGCCTACGACATATCCGGAGAATACTGGCTCGATCAGGCCGGAACAGATGAAGTCGGCGGCGAACTCGGGGTTGGGCGTTACCACGAGCACGCGCGTAACCGTCTGAAAGCATCAGTGTTCTCGCTCGCATTCCATGGCAACACCGGCATAAAGGGTCATACTCTTTCATATGGGTTGACATTCAATTCCGAACGCATCATGGAGCGCTCTCGTGAATGGGAGCGGCGTGATTCGGCCGGATACTCATTGCCCACACATCCCGATCTGGTTAAAGTGGTCTACAACCTGTCATCCCACCACGACATCTCATCGTCGCGTCTGTCCTTCTACGCCATGGACACATATCGCATCAACAGCTCGCTTGGATATTTCAATCTCAACGGAGGTATACGTATGAGCTACTGGAGTTTCAACCGCGAATTTCTTTTCAGTCCGCGAGTCTCAGTTGGTTTTGTGCCCGATGCTCATCCGCTGTGGACATTCCGTTTTGCCACCGGACTCTATTATCAGTCTCCATTTTTCAAGGAATATCGCGTGGCCGTGGAGGATGCTGATGGCAACCGCACGATCCGGCTCAACCGCGACATAAAATCGCAGCGTTCCTATCAGGTGATTCTCGGAACAGACTATACGTTCAGAGCCATGAACCGGCCGTTCAGACTATCGGGAGAGGTGTATTTCAAGGCTCTCGGCAACCTCATTCCATATGAAATAGACAACCTTAAGATAGTCTATTCCGGTCGCAACGAGTCGTCGGGCTATGCTATGGGACTCGACATGAAATTCTTCGGACAGTTTGTGCCCGGCACTGACTCATGGATCTCATTTTCGTTGATGAAGACCCAGGAGACACTTAACGGTGTGAAAGTGCCGCGACCTACCGACCAGCGCTATTCTGTGGCACTATATTTCACCGATTATTTCCCCAAATTCCCAAAACTAAAATTCAGTCTGCGCGGCATCTTCAGCGATGGTTTGCCTACAACTGCCCCGAGGTCAAGCCGCGATGTGAACTATTTCCGCACACCGGCATACAAACGTCTTGACATCGGCCTGAGTTATGGACTGTTGACGCCGAGAAAAGACGGGCAACCGCGTGAAGGGTTCTGGCGTCATTTCAAAAGCATATGGCTCGGTGTCGATTGTTTCAACCTGCTCGACATATCCAATGTCAGCTCTTACTATTGGGTGACAGATGTCAACGAAATTCAGTATGCTGTGCCCAACTATCTGACCGGCCGGCAGCTGAATGTGCGTCTGACTGTCGACTTCTGATGTTTTGATGGATCATATGCGGTGTGTCACCACAAGCATGCGGTTGCCTTCGCTGTCACGCATTCCGTAGACGCGCATTGGCCCGCTCTCGCGGATCACGCCTATCCGCTTTCTTAGGTCTTCGGCCGTCATGCCAAAGTTGCGCACTGCCACTTCCGCTTGGCCGGCTGCAAGTTGCTTTACACTTTTGATGCCTCGCTTGTCAAAATGCTCCACGGCATCCACTCCGTATCGTTGACCGGGAAACGCCACATCGGCATCCCCTGAATACAGATGTGTGTCGGGTGCAGCTTTTGCCAGGTTGAAGCGTGTCGACAACAGCTTCAGGCCACCGCTTTTCATCACGGCAGGATATGGCTCGTACAGAGTCTCTCCTGCGTATGGACACGAATATGCCGGTATGGCGCTGAGTTCATCATCGCGTTTGAATGAGAACTTTATGCCGCCGGTTGTCACGGCCGTGATAGTTCCGTTGCCGGGTACGATCGCCACAAGTTCCTTGCATTCTGTGGGTGTGCCGCAGAGCATGATGTCGGCATCGCCACCCATCTCTTCGATAGTGCGGCTGACATCGAGCATTGGTGACGCCTTGACAACCAGCCGTCGGCTGCGTTCGCGCAGCAAAGGCAATATAGCGGTGACATCAGGCTGGCAATCCGACAATGCATAGAGGCGTCCGCCCGATATGCTGCGTCGGGCCGGATCGATAAATATTGTATCAAATTTCCTGTCTGACTCCGACAGCCACCTCACGCTGTCACCCTCCACTATCTCCATGTTGTTCAGACCAAGTGCCGATGCATTTCGGCGGGCAGCTTCCACCAATGCCGATTTCATCTCGCATGCTGTCACCGACGATGCTTTTCTGGCCAGATGAAATGCGTCGATGCCGAGACCGCAAGTCATATCGAGCACCTCATCTCCTGAATCTATAAGCGACAAATGTATCTCTGCTATGTCATCGGCAGTGGCCTGTTCGCCCGACAGTGAGTCAGGAAACTCAAAATCAGCGCATGTGAGAGTGTCGTGTAGCTTCGATGCGTGTTTCCTGCGCATCTCCATCTGCAGGATCTCATGCAGTCGGGGCTTGTCTCCGGCTGCAGCGAGACGCATCCTGTCGAAGTCGCGGGCATTCACGATCGCCTCAACCGAATTTCGATATTTTGCGCAATGCGTTTTCGTTGAGGATCTTTATGCGGCGGCCGTCCACCACGATGATTTTCTCCTGGGCGAAGCACGAAAGGGTGCGGATGGCATTCGATGTGGTCATGTTCGACAGGTTGGCAAGATCCTCGCGAGCCATATATATGCGTAGCGTCGTGCCATCTTCCTCATATCCGTAGTTGTCGAGCAAAACAGTCAGAGCTTCAGCAAGGCGTCCGCGTATATGCTTCTGTGTGAGGCTCACGATGCGGCTGTCGCTGTTTCCGAGATTGCGCGACAGCTCATGTATGAAAAACATCGCCAGATTGATATTTTTCTGAATCATCTCCTCAACCAGCTTCATCGGCAGCGATCCGATGGTCGACTCTTCAAGAGTAGCAGCCGATGACACATATTTTTCACCGGCGAAATAAGCTCGGTAACCGAAATACTGCACTGGGCGCATCAGACGGAGTATCTGCACTCGGCCACCAACACCGTCCTTGATTTTTTTTACCTTGCCCTTGAGCAGACACCACAGGAATTCGGGGTCTTCCCCCTCACCGTACACAATCTGGTTTTTCTTGTAGTTGTGAAGCTGGAAGTTGTCGATGATCAGACGTTTCTCGTTGCCATCGAGCACCGTCCATATCTCCGACATGTCTTCCCTCATTATCTTCTCAAGCGCGCTTTTGATCATTTCTTATATAACAGTGTTTTATAACATGACAAAATTAAGCATTTTTTTTGAAAAAGCTCTTTTTGTCCTCTGTTTATATGGCAGTATGGCTGGAAATATGTCAGCGGGTGAAAAATTGCTGCCGCAAAGAGGCATCGCTTGTGAAGCGCCCCGACGTCTCTACGGTCATTGTCGAGGAATCCTGCTTCTCCACACCGCGCATCTTCATGCATAGGTGTTCTGCCGTGCAGGCGACGATCACATCATCCGATCCGGTGGCGCGTACTATTGCGCGGAGCACCTCCTCGGTCAGGCGCTCCTGTAGTTGGAGCCGTCGGGCGAACAGATCTACAAGGCGGGCGAGTTTGCTAAGCCCGAGCACCTTGCCATGAGGTAGATATCCGATCGATATTTTGCCGAAGAATGGAAGCACATGATGCTCGCACATCGAATAAAATTCGATGTCGCGCACAATGATCATGCCTTTGCCTTCATGCGTGAACACAGCGTCGTTTACAACCTCTGTCTCGCTCTGTCTGTAGCCTTTTGTGGCATGCCACAATGCTTTGGCGGCGCGGATTGGTGTCTTTACCAACCCTTCTCTTGACGGGTCTTCACCGAGCAATTCAAGAATGGCCTTTATATGTGTGGCAATCTCGTTTACTGCGGGATTGTCATCGCGGAGTGTCTGTTGCATAGTCAGTCGACGATGTTTATGCGGTCGCGCACCACTCTGATTTCCTTGCCGAAAGCCGGAAATGCTTTTCGCATGTCTTCGGCGGCGGCCTGTGCCTCGCGTTGGGTGCGGAAGTCTCCCACATGCACTCGCCAGTATGGTGCGGAATATTTCTTATATGTTCTGTATTGTGGAAATCGCGAGGCCACGGTCATCTCTTTCGACCGGGCTTCGTTTTTGGCTGTGCGGATATTATTGTCGCTGAACACCTGCACACGGTATCCGGCCATGCCGTTGCGGGGACGACCGACATTTTCATCAGTCTTCGGTTCCTCGTAGTTAAGCCGCTCTGACAGGGCGTCAGGCATTTCAATGACGGTCGTTGTGTCAGCCTCGATGATATGAGCCACTATTGCCGGTTCGGTTCGGCCTGACGCCATAGTGAATGGCGTGGCTATATATCCGGCAATCGTCAGTATGATAATGAGATAGCTTTTGTTACACTTCATGGTTTAGGCTGATTTCATCGTCTTTGATGCGCAAAGGTAACGATTTTTTGTGAGTTGCCTATGAATTTTCCTCAAGATACATCTCACACGCCAGCACAAGTTCGTCATACCACTCTTTGCCGAAGCGTTCGGTCAGAGGTTCTTTAAGGAATTGATAGAGGCGTATTCCTTTCTCGCGTCCGAGTTTCTCTGCCGGACGGCATATATCCCACCGGTGATAGTTGACAGCCGTGAATGTCGGATACTCAGTGAGTCTGACAGGGTAGAGGTGACACGATGACGGCTTGCGGAACGAACACAGTTTTTCTCTGTGTGCCTTGTCGATAGCGCAAAGACATATACCTTCGCCATCATCTCCCCGGGTGGCGAACACACAGTTGCGCCCGCCTATCAGCTGGGTCACCAGATCGCCTTCCTCGTCCACATAGGCCACTCCGGCTTCTTTGATGCGGTCGATTGCCTCTGGCAGCATGAAGCGTTCAACCACCGGCACAAGTTCTTTCAATTTTTCAGCTTCAGCCTCGGTCACAGGAGCGCCGGCATCGCCCTCGATGCAGCACACTCCCTTGCACGCGTCGAGGTCGCAGCAGAAAAATCGTTCGGCGAGATCAAGGCTCACCAATGTATCTTGAATCTGTAACATTACGGTTTCTTCGGTCATCAGGGTGTTGACATGATTGTTCCGGCTGCGACAAGTCGGTCATAGCGGGTGCCGCGCGGCCGGTGGTAGACTTTTACCAGATATTCGTTTGATGTTTCGTGGAAATCCCCCTCTATGCGTGACGGTGACGCAATGCCGCCGCTTGAAGGAACTGCCACATATCGATAGTTATATGCCCCTTGTTTGAGCGGAAGCGACAGCTCATATGCGCCTGTCGCACTGTTGTAGATCATGTGTGACGACGGATCAGTGCGGTGGCCGGTCAGGTCTCCGTCAACATACAATTCTGCATTGTTCAGCCGAGGCATCTTAAGCGACATATGCACCACGGCATAATCAGCCTCCGTATCGCTGTCGGCCGAGTCATATTCCCGAATATAGAACCGCCCGTGCTGGGTCTCGTCGTATCGGTATCGGTCGGCGGCGCGCGGCTCGTCCGGCGTCAGTGTGAAATGATACAGCGGATCATGGTAATCGATAGACTCCACCCCGCGTCCCGGGTAGCGAGTCGACACAATCTCAAACCGTCGCCATTCGTTTCCTGCCGGGAAGATAAGATGTCGGTTGTGCTCGAATATCGCCTTGTCACCCTGCACACGCAGCGGGTGGCTCACAATCACCTCGCTATCCGGCACACCGTTTTGCACCACACTGACAATCAGGTCGTCATACTTGTTTTCCACATTGTTGCCGCGGGTGTCGACTGTCAGCTCAACCTGCTGATGACGGCTGTTGGTGTCGACATCGGTGCGTGTGGTCACTCCCCCCGACAATCCCATGGTGTTCTCGCTCACCGAAAACCGTGCACGCAATATCGTTGTGTCAGGATCATCCTCGGGATACACCCTCAACACATAGTTGCCCGAAGCGATTATACGCATCTGGTCATTGGGCAGTGTTATACGGTAGTTCACATAGTGCATGAGAGTCGATCGCGAAAACTCATAGTCCTCCACTTCACCGACGTTGAACCCATCGATGATCTCGCTGTCTATCAATCCTTCCGGTTGCCAACGGGCATCGCAGTGGATCAACTCGTAACGCATGTACCGGCGGTCGTCCGACAACTCGTCAAACACAATCTCCAGACGGTCTCCGTTGCCCGGTGTTATCACGGGAACCGACAGCTGGTTGCCGTTCACACGCAATTGTAGCGATTTGAAATTCCTGTCGACTATGCCGTGGCTCGTGTCCATAAGCGTGGCTGCGCGGACAATCACGCCGCACAACAGCATTGCGATCGTTAACGCCAATTTAATCCTCATCAGCGGCAAAACGCTTGTGAAGTATCTCTACTGCATCAAGTATCAGACCCGTGCAATCGCGGCCAAGCTCAGTTTTCAGAACACGGCACGACGTCGACCCGTTATTGGCATCGAACTCTCCGGCCAATGCCGAGACGCGCTTGTATATCTGAGCCTTTGTCAACGTCGACGGTCTTCCGAAACCATCGGCCACAGCCATGCCGGTCACGGCGCCGCAGGTAAGTCCGCAGCCACCCACACCGCCGCCAAGTGCGTCGCCGATAGCCCCGAGCCGTTCAGCCGATATTTCCCCCTCGGTATAGTCGGGAAATGAAAGCACGACACAGCGTCCGCAGTTGGCGCCTGATTTGCGCAGCTTGCGCGTCAGTTCGAGACGTTCCTCGAGTGAAAGTTTATTTACCATTCGATTGGAGTTTTTCCATGTGATACAAGATATTCGTTGGCGCGTGTGAAATGATGGTTGCCGAAGAAACCGCGCGAGGCGCTCAACGGAGAAGGGTGGGGCGAAGTCAGCACCAGATGGCGAGTGCGGTCGATGAACGCTCCCTTCTTTGCCGCATATGCACCCCAGAGAATGAACACAAGATGCTCCCGGTCTCGCGCAAGACGCATCACCACCTCGTCGGTGAACTCCTCCCAGCCTTTGCCCTGATGCGACCCGGCGCTGTGGGCGCGCACTGTCAGGGTAGCGTTCAGAAGCATCACACCTTGCCGGGCCCAGCGGCTCAAGTCGCCGTCTGACGACATCGCCACGCCCGTATCCGAGCTCACCTCCTTGAATATGTTGACGAGAGAACGCGGCAGCGGCACACCCCGATTGACCGAAAATGCCAGACCATTGGCCTGACCGACGTCGTGGTAGGGATCTTGTCCGAGAATCACCACCTTCACCCTGTCAAACGGACACGCGTCAAAGGCGGCGAAAATCTTGCTCCCGGGTGGAAACACCTGAGCCGAAGCATACTCCTGTCTCACAAAATCAGTGAGTGCAGCGAAATAAGGCTTATCCCACTCCGATGAAAGTTCCACTTTCCACGATGGTTCTATCTTTACGTCCATGATTTGCAAAATTACAAAATCATTTGTAATTTTGCACCATCAACGATCGCTTCTCACCGACAGTGTGCGCCATCGTGATACATCCATGCCCCTGTAGTTTAATGGATAAAATGGAGGATTCCGGTTCCTTTGATAAGGGTTCGATTCCCTTCGGGGGTACAAGGCCACTTTTTGAAGTGGCCTTTTTCACATTCGGTCGTATACTTCCCGGTCAGCGTCTTGACACCTTGGTGACAATGTCGCCTTGACGCTCCACATACACCCCTTGGTGCGCATCGCCAGGGTCGACACGCTGTCCCTGCATGTTGAAATATTCAGGCAATGCGTCAGATGCCGTTTCGACGGTCACCTCGTCGATGACATTCTCATCCGAGGGAAATATATCCGACTTATCGATCAGATAAAATTTCAGGGTATATTGTGTCGATGTCCCGTCGGCCACCTCAGCAAACACCCCCACATGCTCGTCGTCGATGTCAATGATGTCGGAATAAGCCGCCGATTCATCATGGAGTATCAGGGCGCGCTTCCATTTTTTCATATTATCGCTTTCATATACAGCCAGCACCGCGCGCTGAGTGGCGGCCGTAGCGATCGAAAGCAGCAGATGGTCTGAGCCGTCGGGAGCTTTCACCGAAGTGATCGCACTGTTCACACCGCTCTCGGCAATGGTCGAGTAGTTCTGTGTCCACGTCGCACCTCCATCGTCGGAAGTAGCGAAAATATGGCGTCCCGGATTGCGTATGCTCATCAGCAGAGTGCCCGAAGGCAGTTCCGCGAGTTTCGATTCATTGCCCGCGCGGGTTGTGCCCGTGATCTCCCATGTGTGGCCTCCGTCGGTCGATCTCAGCGCATAAAGCTCGCTGACTTCGCCTATGCGGCCCATCACCACACACATTATATCACCGTTCGACATAGCCAGCATTTTGCCCGACGCCACAAACGCGTTGTCCCAATCGGGACGGTTGGTGATATTCATTTCTTCGGGCGCGCCCCACGTCTCACCGTTGTCGGTCGAGTGCACCACGAAAATCTTTCCTCCGTCCACCATGTAGCAAGCGTCGATCGCCATACAGCACACGATATGATCCGGATCGCGCGGATCAACCACGAGCGCCGCGTCGCCGTGCTCATGCTCGCCGATAAATCCCGGCAACAGCTCCGACTGTGTGCTCCATGTCACACCATTGTCCATGCTCCTTTTCGTCATAAGCTTTATCCGGCCCGTAGGAGCACCGTTGTGGTTGATATCGTTGTTATAGTCACCGCGCCAGTCATACACGGCTATCAATGAGCCGTCCGACCCTTTCACCACGGCGGGTATGCGGTAATAGTTGCCGCCATCCTCCCCGGGAGCGACAACGGTTGACGATATGACCTCGGCCGCGCATGGAAGCGACGCAGTGATCAGAGAGGCAAAAAATGTGATGATTGGTTTCATATGTAGCTTATTGATATAAATACCGTTTTATCGATCGTTTGGGTGTCTTCTCAAACTCGTTGGCACGCAGACTGATACGATCTATGCGCTCATACGGCGCAAGACGCTCGTTGAGCATCGACCTCACCTTCTCCATCACCCTCGGCAGCTGATCGGTCGTGATCTTCTCGCGATCCATCTGCTCGTAGTCGGGATATACCAGAGCCTCCAGTCCCTTGCCGCGCTCTACAACAAGACTCTCCGTGACAAACGGCATGTTGTTTAACTTTGCTTCTATCTCTTCAGGGTATATGTTCTGTCCAGTGGCAGTGAGTATCATTGTCTTGTACCGCCCCTTGATAAACAGAGTGCCGTCCGGCGAACGGGTGCCCATGTCGCCTGTGTGCAGCCATCCGTTTTCGTCAAGCACCGCACGCGTAGCCTCAGGATTCTTGAAATACCCCTTCATCACATTCTTGCCCTTCACGCATATCTCACCCGCAACATGCTCCGGATCAGAGCTGTCATTAATGCGCGAGTGCATGATATGAGGCAGAGTGCGCCCCGATGAACCCGGTATGAAATCACGCCAGAACGTATAGCTGATCAGTGGGCCGCACTCGGTCATGCCATATCCCACCGTAAACGGAAACTTTATGCGGTGCAGAAAACGCTCCACCTCACCGTTGAGAGGCGCGCCACCCACTATCACCTGTGAAAACTCGCCCCCGAAAGCATTCACCAGCTTCGAGCGAATCTTGCTGTAAAGCACACGATCCACCATTGGCAGCTTCAGCATCCTTCTCACGCTCTTGCGCTCCAGCAGCGGCTGTATCTGCTTGCGATATATCTTTTCCAATATCAACGGCACACACAATATCAGATTGGGTTTCACCGTCGCAAAAGCCTTCAAAAGCAGGTTTGGTGTCGGCATCTTCGAAAGCAGTGTCGCATGTCCGCCCGCCGCAAGCGGAGTGAGCATGTCAAACGCAGCCCCATAAGCATGTGCCAGCGGCAGAAATGCCAGACAGCGCGACCCCGGATAGTGGAGCTGCGACTCCACTCCGTAAATCACATTCCCCGCAAGATTCGACAGTGTCAGCATCACACCCTTTGAAAACCCCGTAGTGCCTGACGTATAGTTGATCTCGGCAAGCGCATCATTCTTCACCAACGGATACGACACATCCTCGGGCCCGAAACCATCAGGGTAAAGCTTGTTAAATTTATCGGTCAGACGCACCACCGCCTTTTCGGCCGCGCGTGAATTCGACGGATGCTCGCCTAGCAGACGCCCGTCGTCGAGCGAGAACGCAGCCTTCAATCCCGGCATCTCCTCGAAAACCATGTGATCCCATATCGCATCGGCCACAAAAAGCATCACGGCCTCGCTGTGGTTGATTATATGTGTGGCATCCTGAGGATGAAACTCCGCAAGCACCGGCACAACAACAGCCCCGTAGGTCAGAGCCGACATATATGTCGTCACCCATGCCACGGTGTTCTTGCCCATCACGGCTATCTTGTCGCCACGCTTCACCCCGCTCTCACGAAACAGCAGATGTGTCAAAGCTATCCGGCGGGCAAACTCGCCGTAGGTCAATGTTAAGTCCTCGCCATATTGGCTTAAAGCGGGCAACTCCCAGTTTTGGCGGAAGCTCGCCTGATATATCATTATCAAATTCTCGGTGTCCATACTGTTGTCTGAGGTCTCTGAGGTTTGATCTGCCATGGCGTCGTGACATGACAAGATTACAAAGAAAAGAATATTATCCGACATTTACAACATTCCACAGTCCCGTTTGGATTATTTCACCCGATATATAATTACCTCTGTCTTGTACGAACGGCGGAAATGCGTTAAATTTGCGTCATAAAACATCACGACATGGCAACCCCGCTTGACCTTAAAGGCATGGGCGTGGCATTGGTCACACCATTCCATCACGATAAATCAATCGACTTCGACGCATTGGGTCACCTCATCGACTATCAGCTCGAGGGCAACGTGGACTATCTCGTAGTGCTCGGCACAACAGCTGAAACACCCACGCTCTCAGCCTCTGAGCGCAAGCAGGTGCGCGAGTTCGTCGCCCGACGCGTCGCAGGGCGCGTCCCTCTGGTCATCGGATGTGGCGGCAACAACACCACGGCGGTCATTGACGAACTCAAGTCATTCGACCTCACCCCGTTCAGTGCTGTGCTGTCGGTTGTGCCATACTACAACAAACCCTCTCAGGAAGGCATCTACGCCCACTATTCAGCAATAGCCAAGGCATCACCGCTGCCCGTCATCCTCTACAATGTTCCCGGACGCACAGGCGTCAACATGACAGCCGAAACCACGTTGCGCCTTGCCGCTGACCATCCCAACATCATCGGTGTCAAAGAGGCATCCGGCAACATCAGCCAGATAGATGCCATCATCAAAGCAAAGCGCCCCGACTTCATGGTAGTTTCTGGCGACGATGCCGTGGCATTTCCCCTGATCACCCTCGGAGCCGTAGGTGTTATCTCCGTCATTGGCAACGCATTCCCACGCGAGTTTGCCCGAATGGTGCGTCTTGCCCTTGGAGGTCGTTACGACGAAGCCCTGCGCATCCACCATCGGTTCACCGAACTGTTCAGCCTGCTGTTTGTCGACGGCAACCCCGCCGGCGTGAAATGCGCCCTCAACATCATGGGGCTCGCTGAAAATGAATTGCGCCTACCGCTTGTGCCTACACGCATCACCACCCACGACCGCATCCGTCAGGTGCTCGACGCAATACGCTCAAGCGAAAATGAAGCATAACATGCCTGTAAACCAGTCGGTTTTCACAAATCAACAACTCACACTTGCATAATATCAAAAAACTATCTAACTTTGTCATCCGCAAAAAGTCGGTCCGGTAGCTCAGCTGGATAGAGCATCTGCCTTCTAAGCAGACGGTCATG
>CANOUR010000020.1 GCA_947570265.1 uncultured Bacteroidales bacterium
GTCCATGTCGGTCAGACGGTTGCGGTAGACCTGTATTTTTTCAAGCGAGTTGCATCCGCTGAAAGTGGCCGTGGTGAGCTTGTTGCGCGATGCGTTCACTTCAGTCAGGGAGTTGCAGCCGGTCAGGTCGAGTGATGTAAGTGAATTTCGGCTCACATCGACTTTCTTCAGCTGTGTGAATCCCGACAGGTTGAGACTGCCTGACAATTTCTTTTCTTTAAGTTCGATGGCGGTCACGTGGCCGTTTTCAACCGTGATGCCTTCGATCGATGTCAGGTTATTGGTGCTGGCATTGAGTGCCTGGGCATTGGTGGCAGCTTCTGCGGCAGGCTGTGACAGGAATGCCGTGAGCTGCTTTGCTTCGTTGCGGTCAAGTTTCTGGGCGAATGCCGTCACGCATGCGAGCGCGAGGGCGATCAAAGCAATTGGACGTTTCATAAAAAAATAGCTGGATGTTAGTTTTTATGCCTATATAACATCTCAGCTATTCATAATGTTTCCCTTCCGGGAAAAATGTTTCGGATTCACCCGCTTGTTGTCACAGGAAAGCCGTGTCGTTCTTGAACTTCACACCGCTATCGAGCAATTTGCGATAGTCCTTCGATTCAAGATACTCTTCTATGGCATCGGCATGGCGATGGTGGTGCAGATCCGTGCCGAGGAAGTCGGCCATATGGTTTTCGATCAGCCATTCGGCAGTCTGTTTGGTCGATTTGCCATAATATCCGGCGAGGCTCAGCACATTGACCTGAAACAGATTTCCGGCCTGATGCAGCTGTTGGTAGCGCTCACGTCCCTCCTGATAATACATGAATCTCTCAGGGTGAGCCATCACAGGCTTGTAGCCGCGCAGTTTGAGGTCGAAAAGTGTCCGGTCAAGCCCCCACGGCTCCTGCACGAACGAGTTCTCCACGAGCAGATAGTTGTTAGGGTAGGGTACTATCGCACCTTTCTCGAGCTGTTGGAAGAAAAAGTCGTCGATGCGGTGCTCGGCCGTGCGGGACAGTTCTATATCTATGTCGCTCCGGTCGAGAGCCTCATGAAGCTCGGCCAATGCCGGGTCAAGTATGTCGGGCGTGTTTTCAAAGGTGTCGAGCGTCATGTGAGGGGTGGCGATTATACGGTTTATACCCCATGACGCCATGCGCTCCATCAGTTCCATCGAGGTGTCCGTGTTTGGCGAACCGTCATCCACTCCGGGCACAATATGACAATGCACGTCGGTTGAGACGATCATGGGTCGCGGGCCTTTTGATTTCTTCAGAAAGTTGAACATATGAAGTGTTGATGTCAATTTTTGTTGTGATACGTTGTTTACAGTCCCTGCGGCCATATGATCGCAGGCTCTGTTATATCTATAACGTAATATCAGCGCAAAATTACAAAATAAATCAGTAATTTTGCATCGGCCTATGGAGCATCTTCCCCTGATAATGTTGCGCGGATTGCTCATCGGAGTGCTTGTGTCAGCTCCGATGGGTCCGATAGGCGTGCTTGTGATACAGCGCACGCTCAACAAAGGACGTCTGCCGGGTCTGTTCACCGGCACGGGAGCTGCTCTGAGCGATATGTTCTATTGTTTGCTCACCGGATTTGGTCTGGCGTTTGTAACCGATTTTATCGAGAACAACCAGAGTCTCCTGCAGGTCATAGGCTCGGCGATGCTCACAGCCTATGCGCTATATCTGTTTCTGCACAATCCGTCGCGCCGGCTAAAGACGCCCGAGATGGGTTCCAACACCTATTGGCGTGATTTTGTCACCGGATTCATTTTCACATTCGCCAATCCGCTGATACTTTTCTTTATCATTGGTCTGTTCGCGCGTTTCAGTTTTCTCGCGCCCGATTTCAGGGCATACCACTATGTGGCAGGTTATGTCAGCATTGCGGCGGGAGCACTGTTATGGTGGTGGGGTGTGACATTTTTTGTCGACAAGGTGCGCGGACATTTCAACGTCAGATCGATGTGGATTGTCAATCGCGTCATAGCCTCGTTGCTGATGATCATGTCGCTCGTAGGCCTCGTCATGGGCATTGCCGACATGCTGTGAAGAAAAAAGTGTGTCAGCGCGATGCCCGGCGGTATAGCACAACGGCTATAATGGCATAGATGAGATTGGGTATCCACATAGCCACCATAGGCGATGTCAGTCCCGATACGGCAAACGACGATGTCACAGACATGAACATGATATAGCTGAAGCTCAGCACAAGCCCGATTCCGATATTGACACCCATCCCACCTTTCACCTTTCTTGAACTCAGTGCCATACCGATCACTGTCAATATGAACGCTGCCGCAGTCATTGCGTAGCGCCGCTCGTTCTCGATCTCGAACGACTCGATATTGGCCACGCCACGGGCATGCTGGCGTTCGATATACCGGCGCAACTGCGGCGACGTCAGTGTCTCATGGTCATTGCGCGAGATCAGAAAATCGCGTGGCTCGATGGCTATGACCGTGTCGAGGCGGTTGCCACGCCGTATCAACTCACGGTTGCCCTTGAAATCACGAATCATGTAGTCGCGCACAGTCCAGTTGTAGAGTGTGTCCCATTTTATGGTCTGTGCCGTCAGACGGCTCACGAGCTTCTTGTCTTTGAACGATTCGAGCGAGAACTTAAATCCCGTGCGGGTCGTGTTGTCGTATCGGCTCATATAGGCTATCTGGCCGGGCCCCACCTGCATCTGTATGTTTGTGCCGTAATCCACGCGGCGGTTCTTAACGTAGGTGTTTGTGTAGTCGATGCGTTTCACATTGGCCGGTGGGATTATATAGGCACTGAGCACATATGTCGCAGCTGCTATCACGGTGGCGCCCACAAGATAGGGTCTGAGCAGACGTCTGAAGCTCATGCCGGTCGACAGCATGGCAATGATCTCGGAATTATCGGCGAGTTTCGATGTGAAGAAAATGACCGCTATGAATGTGAACAGCGGACTGAACTGATTGGCAAAGTAGGGCAGGAAGTTGAGAAAATAGTCAAACACCGTGGCCTTCAGCGGCGCTTTCAGAAAAGCGTCGAGCTTTTCATTGATGTCGAACATCACGGTGATCGCCAGTATCAGTATGATGGCGAACACATAAGTGCCGAGAAACTTGCCGATTATATAGCGGTCTAAGATCTTGAACATTGTGCGTGTGTCAGAGTCGGCGGGTCACCCTATCTACCATGTCGGCCTTCCACGATGCGAAGTCGCCTGCCATGATGTGGGCGCGCGCCTCGCGTGTTAGCCATAGATAGAATGCCAGATTGTGAATCGATGCGATCTGCAGAGCCAGCAGTTCGTTGGCGATGAACAGATGGCGCACATATGCCTTGGTGTATGCCCGGTCGACATAGCTCGGGCCATCCTCCTGCAATGGCGAGAAATCGTCTGCCCATTTCTTGTTGCGCATGTTCATGATGCCGTGAGCCGTGAACAGCATGCCGTTTCTGCCATTGCGGGTGGGCATCACGCAGTCCATCATGTCAACACCCCGGTCGATGGCCTCGAGTATGTTGGCCGGAGTGCCCACGCCCATCAGATAGCGAGGCTTGTCTGTCGGCAGAATCTCGTTGACAACCTCGATCATCTCATACATCTTTTCCACAGGCTCGCCTACAGCCAGACCTCCGATGGCGTTTCCGTCGGCTCCCAGTGACGCCACATGCTCGGCCGCGCGTCGGCGCAGGTCGGGATACACGCACCCTTGCACTATCGGGAAATATGCCTGGCGGTAACCATACAGTCCTTCGGTCTCATTATATCGCTTCCATCCGCGTTCGAGCCATCTCTGTGTCAGTCCGAGCGACTTCTCGGCATATTCACGCGAAGCGGTTCCCGGAGGACACTCGTCAAGTGCCATCATGATGTCGGCGCCGATTATGCGCTCGATGTCAACGACATTCTCAGGTGTGAACAGATGTGTCGATCCGTCGATATGGCTGCGGAATTTCGCTCCCTCCTCGGTCAGTTTGCGGTTTGATGCGAGCGAGAACACCTGAAAACCACCGCTGTCGGTCAATATCGGGCGCTCCCACCCGTTGAACCGATGGAGGCCGCCTGCCTTGTGCAGGATCTCCGTGCCGGGGCGCAGATAAAGGTGATATGTGTTGCCCAGAATGATCTGAGCCTGTATGTCGTCGCGCAGTTCGTGCTGGTGCACGGCCTTGACACTTCCCAAAGTGCCCACTGGCATGAACACGGGGGTTTCGATCTTGCCGTGGTCAGTGGTGATCTCTCCGGCGCGGGCATTGGTGCCCGGAGCTGTGGCTTGCAATATGAAATCCATATGAGCGCAAAATTAGCGAAATTTTCGCACACTTCCGTTGTTGATCATTTCCTCGTACGCCGTTTGTTGCGTGCGGCCGTTTTTCTCGCTTTGCCCTTTGTCTTGGCCTTTGAAACACGCTTTTTGCCCGTTGACTTCAGGTTTTTGTAAGCGCTTTTTATGCCTGACACGTCAAATGTGCTGTTCACAGGTCGGTCTTCATCTTTCAGGCTGTGGCTGAAAAGCCAGTCATACGTATCCTTCAGGTAGAAAAAACGCGCAGGCTGCGAATGATTCATGCCGGGCACGCGGTCATAGACCAGACGCGATGCGTCGCCACTGTTTTTCACACTGTTGACAACCTTGTCGCTCTGCCCCACGCTCACAGCGCGGTCGGCCGTGCCGTGGACGATCCACAGTGGCACATCGTTCAGCCCCGACACATCCTTCACTGTCCCTCCGCCGCACAGAGCCATTGCGGCCGCTATCTGGTCGGGATATGTCGCGGCCATGTCAATCGCACCATATCCTCCGAGGCTCATGCCCATCACATACACACGGTCGTAGTCGATATTGTGGTTTTCACCCACCCAGTCGACGATTTTCATCACACGTTGCGGATTCCATGATCCTCCCGGATTTTGTGGCGCGATCACGTAGGCATCGAGTTCACGGCCTTTCTCAATGGCATCGATCGTGCCGTAGCGGCGCACCCGATCGAGATTGTTGCCACACAGGCTTGCTCCGTGGAGAAATATCACCACCGGTTTCGGTTCCTCCTCATTCTCAGGAGACGGGTCGGGCGTATAAAGCCAGAAGTTGTAAGCGCCGGGCACATCGCCGCGGTGAGGGGTGAGCTTTTGGGCATGAAGTCCGTTGAACAGCGCCGCGGCAAATATAATGGAGAGAATATATCGTTTCATTTTTGAACTGTCACTTATCGTATGGAAATTTTATAAATGGTCTTGCCGCGCGACCCGATTACGGCAGTGTTGTCTTTAACAACGGCCGACGACTCGAAATTATTGCCGACATGCTTGCGTGTGATCAACCGTCCGTCGGCGGCATCCAGCAGATACAGGTTGCCGGCGCAATCTCCGTCGAGCACATACATATGCCCGTCTTCATTCACGAAACCCACCGGCGAGTTCCATGAATAATATCGCAGCGGTGCGCTCCAGACTGTCTTTCCGGTGTGCCGGTCAAAGGCAATCAGTTCGCCATTCTGTCCATTGAGGTTGAGCACGCAGTTGGCCATCACCACATCTTTTGAATTGCCCTGGCCAATTAGCGGAGTGCCGTAGAATCCGCCGTCGAAGTGTTTTCCTTCATCACTGTCATATCGCCTGCCATGTATGCGGCGTTCCCACACAGCTTTGCCCGTCAAGGCATTGAGTTTTACAAACGTGGCGTTGCCTTCTCCCTGCCGGTCTATCTCAGATCCGACATAGAGATACGGCACATTGTCCTCGACCGCCAGTGTGGGTGTGCCGTCTGTGTCGTCGCCCATGCTGTATAGCCATATAGGCTTGAGGGTGTCGAGGTTCACGCATATTACATTGCCGTGATTGTCGGCCACATATCCATAGTTGCGGTAGACACTCATCGACGACTCTATGCCCGGGGCCGCCCCGCGCACGCTGTAGCGCATCGCGCTGTGAAGCATCGGTGTGGCGTCGTCATCGGCAATATGCCATTTGTATATGGTGCCGTTCTCCCCCGGACGGAACACGAAGCTGCCCACGCGCACAGGCGATGAATCATAAGCGTTCCACCGGCGTTGAGCGCGTCCGTCCTCAGGGAATGTGTGCGTGAGCTTGTGCTTGAATAGATTGAACGTCAGCGCTCCGAACGGTCTCACCGCCGGCACACCGTGTCCGACATACAGATTGCCGTTAAGCGTGGGATCGAGCGACACTGTGCCCTTTATCGGATTGCCGGTGTCAAGCGGTTTGCGCGTGGCTTTGCCACTGTCATAGTCGATAAAATAGATCTTTGAGGCAAGTGACCCGACGATGATCTCACGTCCCGAAGCGCTACTGTCGATAAGCCCGTCAGCGCGGAAACGCTTTATGGCATCCGACGGCCATTCGACATACAGTGGCTGACCTGTCCATCCGGTGCCCCCTCCCCATGTGCCGTATTTGGTGCTCCGCGAGTCGGTGTCGGTGGTGAATATCCAGTCGACATTTATTTCCGAAGGCGTGCCGCTCACAGTGCCGCCGTAGTCGGCATCTCTCAGCATGCCACCGCGGAACATCATTGTCCCTGGAGCATTGGCGTATAAATCGGTTGAGAAATCCACTGTGGCCGGAGTGACCGAGTCACGCAGTTCCACCTTGTAGCTGATGGCATCTGCCGAAGCCAGTGATGAGTCGGGCAGAGGCAAAATCTGCTGTCGGCATGTGGTGTGGGCGGTGTCGGCCATCAGCGTAGTGTCGCCCATGCCTGCTTGGCCGTTTGATGCGTTTTTCCCCGTGCATGATGATGTGATCACACAAGCGGCAAGTACTACCTTAATTAATTGTTTCATTTCTTGATAACGGCTTTGAATCCGCCTGGCTCATATTGAAAATCTATCAGATCAATGGCATGCAACCGCGCAATGATGTCGGTGGCACGGCTCACGGTCACGCGTGCTTGCCGGGCGAATTCCTCCGGAGTGACCGCGTGTCCGGCTTCGAGAGCCGCCAGCAATGTGTGCTCAGACCCCGTAAGCGACATCACAGCCCCGCAGGTATCACGCCTCGCGCGCCATGCGCGCACCATGAAATCAGGTGCGGCAATGTTTTCGTCCGCAACGCGGTAATAGGCTTTCCACTGACCCTCGCCCTCTTTCACTTCCACCGGACGGTCGGTTGCCCTTGAGATGTCCACCCTCATCACCACTGCGCCGCCATCGGTGCGGAATGCCGCCACCTCGATATGTTGCTCGGGGCGGCAGAACATCTCGGCTGCCTGTTCAACCACATAGATGTCCTCTTCACTGCGCACACCGGCGATAGCTCCGTTGTCCTTCACCCCTACGAGCAGACGGCCGCCGTCATTGTTGGCAAATGCCGATATCGACCGTGCGATCTTGCGGGCATCTGATATCGCGAACTTGAAGTCCTGATGCTCATGCTCGCCTTCGGCGATGAGGCGTCTGATATAATATGTCCCCTTGATGGATCTTATATCTTTCAACCTTCCGGATATGTGATGTTTTCAGGCTTGATATGGTCGAGTGTAGTGTCGATGTAGCGGCGTGCGGCTTGTCGTGCTCCATCGAGATCCATGAACGTGTAGTTGCCGCAGTCACGTGCAGTCGCGCCGGGTATATCTCCCGAAAATGATGCCACGAACTCCATGGCGCGCCTCAGCAGCGCGATGACATCCGATGGCGTTACATCGCCCTGCACGATCAGATAGTTGCCGGTGCAGCATCCCATCGGACCCCAGTATACGATACGTGATGACCATTCGGGATCATTGCGCAGAAATGTGGCCACCAGATGTTCCATGGCATGCAAGGCACGCGGTGAGAGAGCATCCTCGCGGTTCGGCAAAGTCATGCGCACATCCAGCGTGGTCAGCACGTCGCCCGAAGGAGTCACATCGCGGCGCGACACATACACTCCACGGTTCAGCCGTGTATGGTCAATCGTGAACGAAGGTATCTTTTTCATGCGGGCAGTTCGTCAAGAATATGGGTCAGCAAAGTGAATGTCGATCGTGGAGCATCTTCCCAGAATGCTTCATACTGGCTGATGTTATCGTCAGCTCCGGGAGTGTCGCTGAGCACACGCAGACAGAAAAAAGCCACCGAATTGAGGTAACAGACCTGAGCGATGGCCGCACTCTCCATATCCACAGCCTCGGCGTCGGGATAAAGATCCAGTATACGTTCCACCTCCTCGGCACGGCTCACGAACACGTCGCCCGAGCACACCATGCCATGTTTCACATTGTCGGGAGCATCATCATTGAGGCAGCGGAGCGATGTCACCCGCTTGTCGCTCTCGAATACCGGAGGGCAGCCCATGGCCTGACCGGCCACCGTCTCCGGGCCGCACCACACATCGTGATAGGCCACCCGGTCGCCGACAACAACATCGAGTATACCCGCGCCATAGCCGGTGCCTCCGGCCACACCGGTGTTGATCACCAGATCAGGCGCGAAATTATCTATCAGGCATTGTGTGCCGAGAGCGGCATTTACCTTGCCCACTCCACACTGCGATGCCACGATCTCGTGTCCGCCGATCATGCCGGTGTGGAACGTCCGTCCTGCCACCTCGGAGTCGGCCGAATTCTCAAGCAGGGGCAGCAGAAGGGCAAGCTCCTTGCCCATGGCCACGATGATTCCTATTTTCATAATGACAAATCATAGTATTTAGGACTGATTAAACATTTTGAAAAGGTTAAATCAGTTCATAGTGTAAAGAACGTGCAAATTTACTACTTTTGCGGGAGAAATCATCAGTCAACAACGAAATGGATATTCAAGAGTCGATGCGACAGATCCTTGAGGCCGAAAGCCGGGCTGTTGCCGCAATTCCCTATAGCGATGCCTACGATCGTGCCGTGGAGCTGATTATCGAGCATGTCCACCGCCGCGGAGGCAAACTTGTCACCTCCGGCATGGGCAAGGCGGGTCAGATTGCAATGAACATAGCCACCACATTTGCCTCGACCGGCACACCGGCTGTCAATCTCCACCCGAGTGAGGCTCAGCACGGCGACCTTGGCATTCTCCAGCCCAACGATGTGATGTTGCTCATCTCCAACTCAGGCAAAACGCGTGAGATCGTCGATCTCGTAGGGTTGACACGTCGTCTCTATCCCGGCATGCCAATGATCGTCATCACAGGCCATCCCGAAAGCGAACTTTCGATGATGCCCGATGTTGTTACACTGTCCACCGGCTGCACCGAGGAGGTTTGTCCGCTCGGTCTGACACCGACCACATCGACCACGCTCATGACCGTCATCGGCGATGTGCTGGTAGTCAATGTCATGCGTATCACGCGATTCTCAGCCGCACAATATGCCCTGCGTCATCACGGAGGCTATCTCGGACAGAAATCACGCACCGACGCACAATCAACCCGTTGATATCATGAAAGCCATATCTCTCGAAAGCGTATTCATTACTCCGACCACCGACACTGCCGAACTGAGGGCGCTCGCTCGACGCAATCCCTCAATGGCGGAAATGCGCCATGCGCTCGGGGATGTGTCGTTCAACACAGCATACGATTTTTTCCGCGCAATGGCCATCGAGCGCATCGCATGTGGCGAGACCGGGCGGGCAATCGCTGTCATAAAGGAAACAGATGCCTTGCTCATGCGGGCCGGTGTCGAAGAGGGTATACGTCTCGACATGCATGCTGCGCTGATGCAGATTCTCACAGCTCTGCAGATCGAGCAGGATGACATATCCGAGGCTGTTGTAACCGCAGCATCGGCTCTCAACTTGTTGGCACAAGAGCCAAAACGCAAGGACGAACCATTTCTTGCTGTGCTCGGATCGCTGCTTTACGATGTGGCGTTTCTGCATGCCGGACGAAGCGAGTTCAAGCAGGCCGAGCGCGAACTCGAGAAAGCTATCAAGATTTTCGAGCGTCTCGCCAAGACAAATCCCGCGCGTTATGGCTCGGCCGTGATAATGGCTCAGAATGCGTCCACATCGATCTATCGGTCGCGTGTCAAACAGGTCAACCTTCTGGCACACTATCAGGTGGCCACTTCAACATATCTCCAGATGGTCAACTCGGGCATCGAGGATGCCACATCGCGTCTGGTCGAATCGTTGTACACCGAGGGACGCACTCTCGCCCAGATGGGGCGTCATCGCGAGGCTGTCCAATATCTTACACGCGCATTGAAATATCTGACCAAGATCAACCCGATCTTCGACCACAGACAGCTCACCATGTCGATCGATCTCGGCGAGGCGCTGCTAAATGTGCCGGCATCTCGCGACAAGGGCATCCACCTGCTCAACACCATGTTGCACAAGGCCACGAAGATCAATGCCGGTGAAGAGCATCGCCGCATTGTCGACATTCTGCTCAATGCCAAAAGTCGCCGTCTCGACATTCTCGGCATCTGGCATAAGGTATTCCCGAAATAAACATATACGTAATCCATCACTATATCACATGTCACAGCACAATCCGCAGACACCCGTCCCGGCAGTCGAAAACCTACGGGTTGCCATAGTCACCACCGAATGGAACTCTTTCATCACCACACCGCTTGCCGAAGGAGCGGCACGCCGTCTGCAACAGCTCGGTTACTCCGGTGAGGATGTCGTCACCTACACAGTGCCCGGAGCGGTCGAACTCACGTTCGCGGCATCGCAGCTGATAGAGGCGAGTCTGTTTGACGCGGTGATTGTCATCGGCTGCGTGATACGTGGCGGCACACCTCATTTCGACTATGTGTGCCAGAGCGTCACACAAGGCATCACAGCGCTCAATGCCGACTGCGATACCCCGGTGATATTCGGAGTGCTTACCGTCAACAACGAGCAGGAAGCGATCGACCGTCTCTCAAAAGGCGCTGAGTTTGCCGACACAGCCGTGAAGATGGTAGCCTTCAAACGCTCGCTCGACTGATACCGATGCAGAAACCACCGTGCCGGCGGCACAGGTGCAGATCCCTTTCCCCTGCGTTCATCACCAACCGTCCCTCCTCGTGAAGACGGTTGAACACGTCGCGTGCCACAAATCCCATGGTGCGCCGCAGGTTCAGTTCGATACATGGATTGAGTGTGCCGTCATTTCCAGCGAGCATGTCCACTCCTAACGGCCCGGAGTAGTGTGGCGCCACCATTTCGGTCATCGCCCTCTCGAGCCTGTTTATGACGTCGCGCAGATGCTCCATGTCAGTCATCCCGGCGATTAACGATTCAAGATGGCTCTGTGAGGCAACAATGTTGCCGTTATAGACACCGCCTGATGAACTGTCAAACACCGACCATCCGGCAAACCTGACTCCCGACGGTCTGCTGTCGAACAGTGCCGCGAAATCAGTTCCGGCCGCCGTTGCCCGTTCGAGCAATGCGCTTCCTTGGCGTCTGACCATCCCCATCACTATATCTATCGCCTTGTTGATATGCATCGAATGCAGGGGCACTACACCCCGTCCGCTGCACGACCATGGACTTTTGGCAAAAACTTGTCCGTCATGGCGGTGGATAAATTCCCTGATCTCACTCTCGTCTGTGACCTCTGCGCCGCAGTCGGTATCCAGAGCCTCGCGCAGCCGCATTGCAGTGCGCCGGTGGCTGAGCATGCGCATCGAGTCGATCGATTCTGATGACGGAAGCAGGCAGTCGGGAGCGCCCGCACGGCTCATGATCGCTTTTGCATTGGCGCTCCATCCCCACGGGTCGACGGCATCGGCATCCCCCCTGCAGCTGATGTCAAATCTCAATCCATATTCATTGCGCAGCCACGAGGCCTCCGGTTTACAGTCGCTTCCCGACGTTATTATCATGTCGCCCTCATCGCTCCACCATGCCGGCAGAAACGCTCCCGCGCGGGCAAACGCAGCCGCGGATGCTGGCGGCGTGTATGCCGCCAGACCCGCGGCGAGTGCAAGGTCGTTTTGTGGATTGAACAGTCGCAGTGTGCCCATCACAGAGCCGATAGTGCGGCGATGGCACCTTTCGGATCGGGCGATGCGAACACATAGTTGCCGGCCACAAGTATATCAGCTCCGGCATCGACAAGCTGTCGTCCGGTTTCGAGGTTCACTCCGCCGTCAATCTCGATCAGAGCCTGAGAGCCGGTGCGAGCAAGCAGGTCACGCAGACGTCTTACCTTCTCGAGTGTGTTGGGAATGAATTTCTGTCCGCCGAAGCCGGGATTCACCGACATCAGCAACACCATGTCAAGGTCTGATGCGATATCCTCGAGCATGCACACCGGTGTGGCCGGATTGAGTGTCACGGCCGCCTTCATGCCGGCGGCTTTTATCTGCTGCACAGTGCGGTGGAGATGGGTGCACGCTTCGACATGCACGTTCATGATCTCTGCGCCGATATCGCGCACCTGATTGACAAATTTGCCCGGATCGACGATCATCAGATGCACGTCAAGAGGCTTTTTGGCTATGTGCTGGATCGATTTCAGCACCGGAAAACCAAACGAGATGTTCGGAACGAAAACACCGTCCATCACGTCGATATGGATCAGTGTGGCTTCGCTCTCATTGACCATTTCAACGTCGCGGCCCAGATTGGCGAAGTCGGCCGACAGCAACGATGGTGATACCTGTGTCATGATATTGATTTATTGGTTTTGGGTTTGAATGCGTTCCACAGTATGACGCCCAAGGCGATCAATCCTATGCCGAGGCCTGCATATGTCAGGTAGTCATTATATTGCTCCACCTTGTCAAACAGCTGTGCGAGAGGCACGGTTTTGCCAAGCCACCAGCCCAGACCGGCAAGGATCATATTCCACACCAGGGCGCCCAGACCGGTGAAGAGCGCAAATACCCCCACGTTCATACGTGCCAGTCCGGCAGGGATCGATATGAGCTGGCGCACAGCCGGTATCAGCCTGCCGATGAATGTCGACACCGCACCGTGTGAATCGAAATAGTCCTCGGCTTTCTTCACTTTCTCGGGTGTGATCAGGCAGGCACGGCCGATACGGCTCTCGGCAAACGCATAGACGATCGGACGCCCGATCCACATCGACAGATAGTAGTTGATCATTGCTCCGCATATCGCTCCGAGGGTGGCCATCAGGGTCACGCCGACGATACTCATATCGCCGGTGGTGCATGCCAGATAAGCCGCAGGTGGCACAACCACCTCACTCGGAAATGGTATGAACGAGCTTTCCACCGTCATCAGCAGAAACACCAGCCAATAGTCGGCGTTGTCGACAACCCATTGAAATATGGATGCCGCATCGATCACCGAAAGATTCACGAGCAGTGTCTGCATCATCGCATAGCCATGTTGGTTTGGCCTGCCATGGCCTGATATGCCATCACACCGGCTTCTGAAACCTCCACTACAGTCGACGAACCGTCGGGGCAGGGGAGTGCCACATGTGTATCATCGACGATGGTCATGAACTTCATCGGTTCTTTGCCGTCGACGCTCACATTCCATGATTTGTCCGACTCCTCGAAATCAAGACGCACGATGCTGCCGTCGTTCTCGCTTTCGATTGTGTAGCCTTTGCCGTCACACTTCACGAGATAGCGGCCATCGTTGCCCTGAACCACTTTCGTGCCTTTGGCCATGGGGTTCGAGCCGCTCCAGAATTCAATGGAGTTGATCACCACCAGGTCGGCAAGCGCAGTCACCTCATATACAGGTAGAATCCAGAAAGCGAAAAACACAAGCTCATTCAGAAATTTGTTGCCTACTTGTCTGTTCCATGAAAGCACACGGTTGGTCAGGGCGAATTTGCCGATACACGAGCTTGACAGCATCGATCCGGTCAGAGCGATCACGAGAGCTACGGTCAGGGTTGTCTTTTTCATTGTCAGTTACGTATTGTTTTAGTTATGATTTGTCTTCGTTCGGTCTATAGTGCCACTTTTTGGCGGCATTTTTCGTAAAAGGCATACACTTTCGCCACATGGTCGATGGTCTCACGGCCGCGGAAATATCCATATCGGCACACCGGATCGTTGAAATACTCCGGTTTCGACTTCATCATCAACGCTCTGGCCACATTGCCGTCCCACACCTGCGGGTCAAGCCCATGCTTCTCCGCAAGCGCAATGGCATCGAGTATGTGTGCCAGCCCCGAATTGTAGGCCGCCATGACGAATTTGCCACGCTCAGCGCTGTCTTTCACACGCGAGGCAAGACTTTTGTCGAGATCCCGCAGAATTTTAACAGCCACCTCCACCGAAATGTTGTTGTCGGTGAGCATATCTGTCGACAATCCGTAGGCACGCGCCGTGCCGGGCATCAGCTGCATGATGCCTCTTGCGCCAGCCCACGAAACCACTGTCGGATCAAACATGCTCTCAGTCCATCCCAGCGCGGCCACAAGACGCCAGTCCCAGCCCGTTCCCTTGCAGTGGCGGCGGAATATGTCGTCAAATGGCGAGGCCTTTCCTCCGGCAAACGACAGATTGGCATAGGTGTGCGAATTTTTGCTTAGCTCGAAATAGCGTTTGAGCAGCATCGCCTGGGCATCGCGGGTCTTCACATCGCCTATCCATGCGTCAATGCTGTCGGCAAGCCATTTGTGGTCGGGTCTCACACCCCATTTCGATCGCTGAGCGAAGCTTACCTCGAGATTGATGTCAAGCTGCGGATAATATGTCTTGTTGATATGGGCTATATCGCTGTCCACGATTGTCAAAGGTATTGAGTCGCGGCTCACAAGATCGATCAGATCCTCAGTGATCATCTCCTCGCGGTTTACCCTGTGGATATTTATCCCGCCGCCGATCTCGTTATTGAGATTGACAAGACGGTGCTCGTATTTTGAGTCGGCCTCGACATACACATCTTTCCCGGCCAACTCAGTGACATCGCTGATCAGCGCCCGCCCCTTCACAAGCGGCTGTACCAACACCTGTTTCGTCACATTCTCGGGGCCGCATGGCAGCACATGGCTCTTGTACTCGGCCGTCACAGGCACTTCATATGCTATGAGATCCACGCGGCCTGAGTCGAGAAGCTCTATGGCCGACGCCAATGACGGCGCCACTTCGAGAGCGACGGCAAACCCCTTGTCGGAGGCCATCTGCATTATCAGATCGTAATCGTAGCCTTTTGGCTCCTCACGGTATATGAAATATGATCCGGGACTGTACAATGTGGCCACACGCAATGTGTCGGGAAGATCGATCCTCCGGTGCGACCCATCGCCGCCGGTTTTGTCGCCGGTTGGCTTTCCGCCACCTGTGCATGCGGCAAAGATCGCGCATAGCCACAGCCCGACCAATGCAGCGGCGCTGCAACGCCATGCCGCGTTATGTCGTCGACCCGGACGTTTCATCGATTGATGGTCAGTATTCGAAAGTGCCCTTGTCGCTTATGATTGTCAGACGGTTGCTCTCGGCATTCTCCACGCGTCCGACAATGCGTGCAGGTATCCCGAAGCTCTCGCTCACCGCAATCACCTCCGCTGCGTTCTCGGGCTTCACATAGATCTCCATGCGGTGTCCCATGTTGAACACTTTGTACATCTCAGCCCAATCGGTGCCGCTCTCGCGCTGTATCATTTCGAAAAGCGGGGGCACAGGGAAGAGATTGTCTTTGATCACATGCTTGTTCTCGACAAAATGCATCACCTTAGTCTGCGCTCCGCCCGAGCAATGCACCATGCCGTGGATCTCGGGTCTCATCTTCTCGAGCAGTTTCTTGATCACCGGAGCATATGTGCGCGTCGGCGACAGCACGAGGCGTCCGGCGTCGAGTCCTGTTCCTTCGACGTTGTCGGTCAGACCCACCGATCCGCTGTATATCAGATCATCCGGCACGGCCGGATCGAATGTCTGCGGATACTTGCGCGCCACCTCTTTTGAAAACACATCGTGGCGGGCAGAAGTCAGACCGTTGCTGCCCATGCCGCCGTTGTAGCCTTTCTCATACGTGGACTGGCCGTATGATGCCAGACCGACGATCACATCGCCACCGGCGATATTGGCGTTGTTTATCACATCGGCACGCTTCATGCGGCAGGTGACCGTGCTGTCGACGATGATTGTGCGCACCAGATCACCGACATCGGCAGTCTCGCCGCCCGTGCTCCATATGCTGATACCCTGCGAGCGAAGCTCGGCGAGCAGATCCTCGGTGCCGTTGATTATTGCGGCGATCACTTCACCGGGAATAAGCATCTTGTTGCGGCCTATGGTCGACGAGAGCAATATGTTGTCGGTAGCTCCGACACACAGCAGATCGTCGAGGTTCATCACAAGAGCGTCCTGCGCTATCCCGCGCCACACACTCAGGTCGCCCGTCTCACGCCAATAGGCATAGGCAAGTGACGATTTTGTGCCGGCTCCGTCGGCGTGCATGATATTGCACCACTCCGGATCGCCTCCTAAAATATCGGGTATGATCTTGCAGAATGCCTTGGGAAATATGCCTTTGTCCACATTCTTGATGGCGTTGTGCACATCCTCTTTCGATGCCGACACACCGCGCATGTTGTATCTCTGGTCGCTCATTGTGATGGGATAGGTGGTTGAATCAACCGCAAAGTTAAGCAATTCGCACAACAAATCATAATCACGCTGCAACAGATTCACCAACGCCATCCTGGCCGCTCATTGCCAGCGCTTGTTCTGAAGCTCGGCCATGCGCCCTTCCGAGGGATTATGTCCCGGTTGCCAGAACTCACGGTGCCCAAGCCTGTCCGGCATGAACTGCTGGCGCACGAAATTGCCGTCATATGCATGGGCATACTTGTAATCATGCCCGTAACCCATCTCTTTCATCAGCTTTGTCGGAGCGTTGCGCAGATGCAGCGGCACAGGCAGGTTGCCTGTCTCGTTGACCAGCGCCAGAGCACGGTCGATAGCCTCGTAGGCACTGTTGCTCTTGGGCGATGTAGCCAGATACACCACACACTCCGCCAGCGGGATCCTGCCCTCTGGCCAGCCTATTTTGTGGAGCACATCGAACGTCGCGTTGGCTATGACGAGCGCCTGAGGATTGGCCAGCCCTATATCCTCGGCCGACAATATTACAAGACGACGTGCGATGAATTTCGGATCTTCACCTCCGGCTATCATTCTTGCGAGCCAATAGAGAGCCGCATCCGGATCGCTCCCACGCACACTCTTTATGAATGCCGAGATGATATCGTAGTGCATCTCTCCGTTCTTGTCATAGGCCGCCGGATTTTCCTGCAATCTGTCGGTGACTATCCTGTCGTCCACCACCATCGTCTCGCCCTGTGGAGTGGATCGCTCAAGCAGATCGAGTATGTTGAGCAACTTGCGCCCGTCACCGCCTGCAAAGCGGAACAGGGCTGTGGTCTCCCTCACATCGATCTCGCGACCCGACAGCACCTTGTCTTTCGTCACCGCCCGATCCAACAGCTGCGACAGCTCACTCTCATCGAGTGGATGAAGCGTATACACCTGCGCACGCGATAGCAATGGCCTGATCACCTCAAACGACGGATTTTCAGTCGTTGCCCCGATCAGTGTCACCGTTCCGCTCTCAACGGCGCCAAGCAGCGAATCCTGCTGCGACTTATTGAATCGGTGTATTTCATCGATGAACAATATCGGGCGAGCCGAAGCAAACATCCCCGACCCCTCGCGGCGGCACAGCTCAAGCACCTCGCGCACCTCCTTCACTCCCGAGTGGACGGCCGAGAGTGTGTGGAACGGCGCCTTCACCGTGTTGGCGATGATGCGCGCGAGCGTGGTCTTGCCCACGCCGGGAGGCCCCCACAATATAAATGACGAGATCTGGCCGCTCTCGATCATGCGGCGCACTATTCCGTCAGATCCCGTGAGATGGGTCTGGCCTATGTAGTCTTCGAGTTTTTGCGGACGCAAGCGCTCGGCCAAAGGAGGTGTCAGTTGGTTTGTCATAAAGTTATGTTGCAAAATTACCTATTAAATCGTTTGATTGATATAAAAAATTCCTAATTTTGCGGTGGGCTTATCTGCCCTCACAAAAAATTGAATATCCATTAACCCAAATCTAACATATCATTCTCATTAGTAATGAAGAAGCACAATTTCAATGCGGGACCCTGCGTACTTCCCCGCGAGGCAGTAGAATCTGCAATTGAAGCTATCCGCGACTTTGACGGTACCGGTATCGGTATCCTCGAAATCTCTCACCGCACCCCGGGTTGGGAGCGTATCATGGCTGAGACACGTCAGCTGTGGAAAGACCTTCTCAACATCCCCGACAACTACGAGGTTCTCTTCCTCGGTGGCGGCGCTTCGACACAGTTCTTCATGGTGCCTGCTAACCTTCTCAAGACTAAGGCAGCTTACCTCCAGACCGGTGTATGGGCCAAGAAGGCTGCAAAAGAGGCTAAGTTCTACGGCGACGTAGAGATCGTTGCTTCTTCCGAGGACAAGAACTACACCTACATCCCCAAGGATTACACTATCCCCACCGATGCCGACTACTTCCACATCACTACCAACAACACCATCTACGGTACTGAGATCAAGGAAGATATCGACTGCCCGATCGACCTCGTCGCTGACATGTCGTCTGACATCATGAGCCGTCCCGTCGACGTCAGCAAGTATGCCCTCATCTACGGTGGCGCGCAGAAGAACGTAGGCCCCGCCGGTGTGACATTCGTCATCATCCGCCGTGACCTTCTTGGCAAGATCGAGCGCAACCTCCAGACCATGGTCAACTACAAGACACATGCAGCTGAGGAAGCACGCAATATCTCGATGTTCAACACTCCTCCGGTGTTCCCCATCTTCGTGATGCACGAAACCCTCAAGTGGGTGAAGGAACTCGGCGGCGTTGAGGCCATGAACAAGATCAACAAAGAGAAGGCCGAAATCCTCTACGCTGAGATCGACCGCAACTCGATGTTCAAAGGCACAGCCGAGAAGGATTCTCGCTCTATCATGAACGTTTGCTTCGTGATGGCCGACGAACACAAGGACAAAGAGGCTGCATTCATGGAATTTGCCAAGGAACGCGGCATGGTAGGCATCAAGGGTCACCGTTCGGTAGGTGGCTTCCGTGCCTCGATCTACAATGCGTGCCCGCTGGAGTCCGTACAGGCTCTTGTGAAGTGCATGCAGGACTTCGAAATGGCTAACAAGTAAATCCCCGTATATAAAATGAAAGTACTTGTAGCAACCGAAAAACCGTTTGCCGCTGTTGCGGTCGACGGCATACGCGACGAAGTCGAGAAAGCAGGCCACGTAATGGCTCTTCTCGAGAAATATACCGACAAACAGCAGCTCCTCGACGCCGTTGCCGATGCTGACGCGCTTATCATCCGCAGCGACAAAGTCGACAAAGACGTGCTCGACGCAGCCGCAAAGCTCAAGATCGTTGTGCGCGCCGGAGCAGGTTACGACAATGTCGACCTCGCTGAGGCAACAGCCCACGGCGTAGTGGTTGAGAACACACCCGGACAGAACTCCAACGCCGTTGCCGAGCTCGTCTTCGGCATGGCCGTGTTCATGGCCCGCAACGCATTCAACGGCAAGGCCGGTACAGAGCTCAAAGGCAAACGCCTCGGCATCCACGCCTTCGGACAGGTTGGCCGCAACGTAGCACGCATCGCCAAAGGATTTGGCATGGAAGTAAGCGCGCTCGACCCCTACTGCCCCGATGAAGTAATGGTCGAAGCAGGCGTCAAGCCCGTTCACTCTGTCGAGGAACTCTACCGCGACAACGAATACGTATCGCTCCACATCCCCGCAACAGCCGAGACACGCGGCTCAGTAGGCCTCGAGCTTGTGAGCCTCATGCCCAAAGGCGGCGTGCTGATCAACACAGCCCGCAAGGAAGTCATCGACGAAGCAAGCCTCAAGAAAGCTCTCGAGCAGCGTCCCGACCTCAAATACGTGGCCGACGTAGCCCCCGACGCAGCCGATGAATTCCGCGAAGCATTTGCCGAACGCGTATTCTTCACCCCCAAGAAGATGGGTGCGCAGACAGCCGAAGCCAACATCAATGCAGGCCTCGCAGCTGCACGTCAGATCGTGGCATTCTTCCGCGACGGCGACACACGCTTCCGCGTCAACAAGTAATCGCACGATTACACACAACATTGCATAATACACCATAAAGCGGTGTGCCATTCCGGCACACCGCTTTATACATATATACTTTATATATACGTAGGCTTCCGTCAGAGCAACTGAGCCCACTCACGGATGCGGCTGTCACTCAGTTCGGGATGATTCACCTCATCGAGCAGAAGACCGACGGCTACACCATCGCCCTGATCGGCCGACGAACTGTCAAATTCATAGACACCATCGGGAAATGCCCCGACAAACTCAGCACCCGTATCCTTCAGTCGCTCATGTAGAGTGCCCACCGCATTGCAGAACGTGTCTGCCATCGTCTCGTCGCCACATCCGAAAAGAGCCACCTTCTTGCCCTTGAGCGAAACCTGCGACAATCCCGCGATGAAATCCTCCCAATCATCCTGAAGATCGCCGGCACCCCACGTCGATGTGCCCAGCACAAGCAGATCATAATCCGCCACATCGCTTGGCGATGACGACGCCACATTGTGTATGTCAGCGTCCTCGACACCGAGACACTTACCTATACGGTGCGCAACATCTTCGGTTGTTCCCGTTGTAGATCCATAGAAAATTCCAGTTTTTTTCATGACTTAATTAATTTTAATTGAGTACGCTTGTTTTATAACACCACCATCACCACGCAAGTTTGGGCTCGGCCATAAAAAATAATTGCATTTCCCATTTCCTGCGGTCGGAAAAATTACGTATTTTTGCGGTCTGAAACGTCAAAACCCTATTTTTTAAGCATGTCTGACAACAAAAAAATAAAGACAGCGCTCGTGTCCGTATACCATAAGGACGGACTCGACGAAATACTCGCATTGCTCAACAACGACGGAGTGAAATTCCTATCAACCGGAGGCACCCGCAGTTTCATCGAAGGACTGGGCTACCCCTGTGATGCCGTGGAAGACCTCACCGGATATCCCTCGATTCTGGGCGGACGAGTCAAGACGTTGCACCCCAAAGTGTTCGGCGGCATACTCTCGCGCCGCGACAATGTCGACGACATGCAGCAGGTCAAAGAATACTCAATCCCCGACATCGACCTCGTCATTGTCGATCTCTATCCCTTCACCGACACAGTCGCAAGTGGAGCGCCACACGCCGACATCATCGAAAAAATCGACATAGGCGGCATATCGCTCATCCGTGCAGCCGCTAAAAACTACAAGGACGTGGTCATCGTGGCCTCAAAAGCGCAATATGCCCCCCTGCGCGACATGCTTAAGAAGCAGGGCGCGCAATCCACCCTCAGCGACCGCCGCGCATTTGCCCGCGATGCATTCGCCGTATCGTCCGGCTACGATTCTGCCATCTTCAACTATTTCGACGCCATGGACGCCCAGCCCACGGCTCTGCGCTATGCTGTCGACGGTTCGATGGCCATGCGCTACGGCGAGAATCCCCACCAGCGCGGATATTTCTTCGGCGACCTCGACAAGATCTTCACAAAGCTCCACGGCAAAGACATCAGCTACAACAACCTCCTCGACATCGATGCCGCAGTCAGCCTCGTCGGTGAGTTCACCGACACGACATTTGCCGTCCTCAAGCACAACAACGCATGCGGACTCGCTTCGCGCCCGACAGTGCTCGAAGCATGGAAAGACGCACTCGCCGGCGACCCGGTGAGCGCCTTTGGCGGTGTGCTCGTCACAAATGCCCCCATCGACCTTGCAACAGCCGAAGAGATCAACAAAATCTTCTTCGAAGTCATCATAGCCCCGGCCTATGCACCCGAAGCGCTTGACGTGCTGAAACAGAAGAAAAACCGCATCATTCTCATTCAGAATGAGAGACCACATTCGCCTGTCCAGATCAGAACATGCCTCAACGGAGCGCTCGTCCAGGATCGCGACCTCAACGTAGAGACACCCGCCGACCTCGAGCCCATGACACGCAAGCATGTCACCGACGCCCAGGCAGCCGATCTGCTCTTCGCCAACAAAATTGTAAAGCACAGCAAAAGCAACGCCATCGTGCTGGCCAAAAACCGTCAGCTGCTCGGCAGCGGAGTAGGGCAGACCTCTCGTGTCGACGCGCTCCGTCAGGCCATTGCCAAAGCACAGGCGTTCGGATTCGACCTTCACGGAGCCGTCATGGCGAGCGACGCATTCTTCCCCTTCGCCGACTGTGTCGAGATTGCCCACCAGGCAGGTGTCGACGCATCCATACAGCCCGGTGGCTCTGTGCGCGATTCCGAATCGGTCGAATATTGCGATGCACACGGCCTCGCCATGGTCAAAACCGGCGTGCGCCACTTCAAACACTGATCCTCTAACCTCCACTTCAATCATTCACCATTCCAATGGGACTTTTTTCAGGACTATTCTCTCTCACCAAAGAGATCGCTATTGACCTCGGAACGGCCAATACCATAATCATACACAACGACAAGATCGTCATCGACGAGCCATCAATCGTGGCTCTTGAGAAGCGCAGCGGCAAATCTATCGCCGTCGGCACTCAGGCTCAGGAAATGAAAGGACGCGAAAACCCCGACATCGAGACGATCCGTCCGCTCAAGAAAGGTGTGATCGCCGACTTCAATGCCGCTGAAATCATGATACGCGGCCTTGTCAAGAAAGCAAGCACCAAAAGCAACTGGTTCTCACCGTCGATGAAAATGGTGATCGGCATCCCCTCCGGCTCAACCGAAGTCGAGATCCGTGCCGTCCGCGACTCATCCGAGCATGCCGGCGGACGCGACGTCTACATGATCTACGAACCGATGGCCGCCGCCCTTGGCATCGGACTCGACGTGCTCGCCCCCGAAGGCAACATGATTGTCGACATAGGCGGTGGCACAACCGAGATCGCAGTCATATCGCTTGGCGGCATCGTCAGCAACAAATCAATCCAGATAGCCGGCGACGACCTCACTGCCGACATCATGGAGCACATGAGCCGCGTCCACAACATCCGCGTCGGAGAGCGCACTGCCGAACAGATCAAGATTCATGTCGGATCAGCTCTCACCGAGCTCGAGAATCCGCCGGCCGACTTCATCGTTCACGGCCCCAACAAGATGACGGCTCTCCCCATGGAAGTACCCGTCTCTTATCAGGAGATCTCTCACGCCATCGAACGATCCATTGCCAAGATCGAGGCTGCCGTCCTTCAGGCTCTCGAGCAGACCCCTCCCGAACTCTACGCCGACATCGTGCGCAACGGCATCTACCTCGCCGGCGGTGGCGCTCTGCTGCGTGGACTCGACAAGCGGTTGACCGACAAGATCGGCATTCAGTTCCACACGGCCGAAGATCCACTGCTCGCAGTTGCAAAAGGCACAGGCGTGGCTCTCAAAAACATCGATCGCTTCTCGTTCCTCATACGCTAAGCAGCCGGTTCATACCCGCTTAAAAGTTTCTGATCCCATAGTTTCGGTGTGAGAGACATTCTCAACTTTCTGATACGGTCATCCAATTGGATACTGTTTGCTGTCTATGTGATAGCAAGCTGTATCCTTTTGTTCTCCACCAATCCGTTTCAGCATCATGTCTACCTCACATCCGCCGGCGCCGTGGCCTCGACAGTCTACCGCACATCCAACACGGTCACAGGCTACTTCGCCCTGCGCGACATCAACGAAGATCTCCAGCGACGCAATGCCGACCTCGAGATGCAGCTGCTCGGCCTTCAGCAGCAGCTGCGCGACCAGCGCCTGCAGCTCTATGCCGACACAATGACCGTCGACACCGTCCTGTCGCGCTACAGTTTCATAATCGCCAACGTCATCAACAACAGCATCAACAGGTCGCACAACTACATCACCCTCGAGAAAGGATCGGCCGATGGCCTCAAACCCGAAATGGGAGTTGTCGATCAGAACGGTGTCGTGGGAATTGTCAATGTCACCGGCGAGCACACTGCCAGAGTCATATCAGTGCTCAACCCCTACCTGCGTCTTTCATGCAAGGTAAAAGGCAACCAGCATGTCGGATCGTTGCAATGGGATGGGAAAAGACACGATGTTGCCCTGCTTGAGGAACTGCCGCGCCACGTCAAATTCAAAATCGGCGACACCATCGTCACGAGCGGATTCTCCACCGCCTTTCCCGAAGGCGTGCCCGTGGGCACTGTCATCAGCGCTCAGAAAGATGGTGATGATAATTTCTACTCCCTTAAAGTCAGGCTGTTCACCGACTTCTCCACATTGTCAACCGTCCGTGTGATTGTCGACGCCATGACCGAGGAGTTGCGCACGGTCGAGCAGGATATCACCGAGTCGCGGCGCAAAATGAACTGACCATATCACACCCTCTGACAGCATGACGAAAAGCACCATACAACTCACTGTCCTCACCATTGTGCTCATCCTTGCCCAGGGGATAGTGTTCAACCACATCTGCCTTTTCGGAGTGGCCGTGCCGCTTGTGTTCATCTACGCACTGCTCAAGTTGCCCGTCACCCTCACAGTCAATTGGGTGCTAACTATCGGCTTCGCTATCGGACTGAGCGTCGACATATTCTCCGACACCTACGGCATGAATGCCCTCGCATGCACCCTGCTGGCCATGTGCCGTCGGCCTGTCCTCAGGCTCTACATGCCGCGTGGCGAAGAGCCCGCCGACCCGGTTCCCTCCTCTGCATCAATCGGACGGTCGGTCTACCTCAAATACCTCGTGACGTTGACACTGCTCTTCTGCATCTTCATCTTCGTCATCGAATCGTTCACCTTTTTCAACATCTGGCGGTTGATCCTGCGCATCATTTGCAGCGCTGTCCTGTCGGTGGCGCTCATGCTCGGCCTCGACTGCCTCTTCTCCCGCCGCCGTGAGAAAAGACTATAAGCTCGAGAAACGCAAATATGTCATAGGCGGATTCATCGTCGTCATCGCCTTCATATACCTCCTGCGGCTGTTCAACCTCCAGGTCATCGACTCACGCTACAAAGACTCGGCCGATAGCAATGCATTTCTGCGAAAAGCAATATATCCGTCGCGTGGCATCATCTACGACCGCGACGGACGACTCGTCGTCTACAACCAGCCGGCCTACGACGTCATGATGATCCCGCGCGACGTCCAGCAATTCGACACACTCGACTTCTGCCGCACCGTCTCGATCACCCCCGCACAACTGCGCAGACGTCTGGCCGACATGCGCGACAAACGCCTCAATCCCGGCTATTCAAGCTACTCGCCGCAGCGGTTGCTCACCCATCTGTCGCCCGAGGACTATGGCCGCCTTCAGGAAAAACTCTACCGCTTCCCCGGTTTGTTCGTTCAGAAACGCATTCTCAGGCAATACAGCTATCCCGTCGCTGCCAATGTCCTTGGCAACATCCGCGAGGTGTCGCAGAGCGATATCGACGCCGATCCCGAATACGCCCCCGGCGACTATACCGGCGACCTCGGCATCGAGAAAAGCTACGAACATTTCCTGCGGGGAAAGAAAGGTCAGGAGATATTCATCCGCGACGCGCGCGGTCAGATTCAGGGTCGCTATGAGGACGGCGCACGCGATATCCCCGCCGTCAGCGGACGCAACATCCGCCTGTCCCTCAACATCGAGCTTCAGCAATATGCCGAGTCGCTGATGGTCAATAAAAAAGGTGCAGTCGTAGCTATCGAGCCGTCCACAGGCGAGATCCTATGCCTCGTCTCGAGTCCCACCTACGACCCCAACATACTTGTCGGTCGACAGCGCGGATCTAATTACCGCAAACTCGTTTCCGACCCCGACAAGCCGCTCTACGACCGTGCGATCATGGCCGGTTATCCCCCCGGATCGACATTCAAGCCCACGCAGGCTCTCATACTGTTGCATGAGGGCATCGTCACCCTCGGCACCCAGTATCCATGCTATCACGGATATGTCAACGGTGGCCTGCGTGTCGGATGCCATGGCCACGCCTCGCCCATAGCGCTCAAACCGGCTCTCCAGACATCATGCAACGCCTATTTCTGCTGGGGATTCAAGAACATGATCGACCGCCGTGGCAAATACGGCTCATCGGCCAATGCTTTCGAGGTATGGAAAAAACACCTCGTCTCGATGGGTTACGGCTATCCACTCGGCGTCGACCTCCCGGGCGAGAAGCGCGGCTTCTTGCCTAACGACAAATTCTACAACAAGTGGTATGGCGAAGGGCGTTGGAGTGCCAACACCATTATATCGGTCTCGATCGGTCAGGGTGAGGTGCTCGCCACTCCGCTGCAGATTGCCAACCTGTGTGCCACCATCGCCAACCGCGGATGGTTCATCACCCCTCACGTAGTCAAGGAAATCGAAGACACCGTCATCGACGCCGAATACACTCGCCGCCGTCACCCCACAGTCAGTCCCGGTCACTACCAGCCGGTGGCCGAAGGCATGCGCATGGCCGTGCTCGGTGGCACATGCCGTGCCGCCGATCTGCCCGGCATTGAAGTGGCCGGAAAGACCGGCACAGCCCAGAACCCTCATGGACGCGACCACTCGGCATTTATGGGATTCGCACCCTACGACAATCCTAAGATCGCAGTGGCCGTATATGTCGAAAATGCCGGATTCGGCGCCACATTCGGCGTGCCGATCGGCTCGCTCGTGATGGAGAAATATCTTAATGGCAGCATATCACCTGCTCGCAAACCTCTCGAACAGCGCATGCTGCATTCTAACACCATTCAATTCAGTGGCACAAAAAAACACTGACATATCAGTCTTCGGACGTGTCGACTGGTGGACGGTCGGCATCTATCTTGTCCTCGTCATCGCCGGCGCGCTGAGCATCTACTCGGCGAGCTACGACTTCGACCACGCCAGCATATTCTCTTTCTCTGAGTTCTCCGGCAAGCAGATCCGCTGGATCGGCCTCGCGCTGTGTCTCGGACTCGTCATCCTGCTCATCGATTCGCGCGTGTTCGACACATATGCCTATCCGGCCTACATTGCGATGCTTATGTTGCTGGCTGTCACCATAGTCATCGCCCCCGACATCAAGGGGTCGCGTTCATGGCTCGTGCTCGGCCCCATGAGTCTCCAGCCGGCTGAATTCGCCAAATGCACTACAGCTCTGGCTCTTGCAAAACTGTTCTCATCCTACAATTTCCACCTCAACGCCTCGCGCAACAACTATTTCAAGGCACTCGCCATCATATTTGTGCCGATCATGCTCATTCTCGCGCAGAAAGAGACCGGATCCGCTCTTGCTTACACGGCTCTGTTCTTCGTGCTCTACCGCGAAGGCATGAGCGGACTCGTGCTCCTCGCCGCCCTCAGTGCGGTCGTGTTCTTTGTCGTGGCGGTGAAGTTCTCGTCAGCCCTCATATTCGGCATTCCATCCGGACAGGCCATCGTCTTCTTCATGATCATGCTCATCATGGTTCTCATGGTAGGCATCTATTGCAAACGCTCGGTCGAGGCACGCAACCTGCTCATATGGTTCGCCTCCACCTCAGCCATCCAGGGCATTCTCGCTGCTTTTGGCGTTCCCGTGCCCGGCTACATATTCTTTGTCTGCGTTCTGGCCGTCGCATGTATCTATTGCATGATTGTCAAATTCCACTCTGCAGCCCGGCGCATGGGACTGGTCGTAGCCTCGGTTGTGGCGGCGGTGGTGTTCGTCTTCTGCATCGATTTTGCATTCAACCACGTGCTTCAGCCTCACCAGCAGATGCGAATCAAGGTCGCACTCGGAATGGAAGACGACCTGCGCGGCGCGGGCTACAATGTCAACCAGTCCAAGATCGCCATCGGCTCAGGCGGCATGTTCGGCAAAGGATTCCTCAACGGCACACAGACAAAACTCAAATACGTCCCCGAGCAACACACCGACTTCATCTATTGCACAATCGGTGAAGAGCAAGGCTTCTTGGGCGCTACTGCGGTTCTTCTGATTTTTCTCGCGCTCATATTGCGCATAATCTCCATCGCCGAGCGCCAGCAGAGTGTGTTCACCCGTGTCTACGGCTACTGTGTCGCGTCCTATCTCATATTCCATCTCGCCATCAACATTGGCATGGTCATCGGCCTTTGCCCGGTCATTGGCATCCCCCTCCCATTCTTCAGCTACGGAGGATCATCGCTTTGGGGATTCACATTCCTTCTTTTCATACTGTTGCGCCTCGACGCCGCCCGCAAATAATCCTCCATTCACCCTCCCCGCCGCTCATCTCTGCTCAAAAAAAGTGGTGACCACAACCGTAAATCAGTCGGGTCACCACATTCATTTCCGGGGGTGGAAATACAATCAGAATGATATAATGAAGCCAAGGTTTATCGACAGCATCGAAAGCCTGTCCTTGCTGAGTGCTGATGCGAATGACTTGACAGCGCGGCCATTTGCAACGGTATAGGTGACCGGAGCATTCTCCTCTGTCACATTGCCATTCGCCAATCGGCCCGATTTCAATCTATTCATGAATCCGTACTGGTAGTTGACTCCACATTCAAACGACAGTGGCCCGCATATCCACACTCGCAGACCCGCGCCACCAATCACGTTCATCGTAAAGTCGGTTTGGCGCGGATTTTCAACCCTCGCTCCCGCAAGGGAGTGATCGCCAAAGTCATTGAGCCATTCGTCATCAATCTTCAGATTGTCATATTTTGGGAAGATGCCGTAGACATCGCAGTTGCCGGTGACATTTTTGGTTTTGGTCAGCGTTGCGAAACGAAATGCCACTCCCGCGTTGGCATACAAGCTCACGTGCTCCGAAAACTGCCAGTTGAAATCCACATATACCGGAACAGCCACGTCGCCCAGCAACACCTTTTGCCGGGCATCACTCACCTCGCTATAGCGCTGATAGGTGTCTCCGTCCATGTCAGCATCAGCCCCCGCGGCATAGTCAAATTTCAGGTCGGTGGCTTTGAATGTCTGACTCCCCACTACATAGTCCACACCGGCATTGATGCCCAGCGAAAGGTCGTTTTTCTTCCAGAAACGATAGCGGAAATCAACTCCGAAACTGGTGCTGCCTGATTTGTCAAGGTTCACTCCGCCTACAGTCGATGTCGCTGCGTAGGTGTTGCCGAGTCCGATATTCGTGTTGGCTTTTACTGAATATCTGCCCTCGGGAGCCTGGCACTGCGCCCCGGCTGCGGGGGCACAGAGCAGAATCATTGTTGCTATTGTCAATATATGATGTTTCATTTCTTCGTTTTATTTGATGATGATTTTTTTGACCACCTTCTGCTCGGCGGAAGTGATCGAGATAATATAGAAATCCGGTGTCAGACGTTCGGCGGTGTAATCTACCGACGTGAACGTATTTGCCGGAATGATCACCGTGTCGATAAGCGATCCCGACACTGTGTATACATCCACACGAGCCTCATCCGTTGTCTCTACCGATATATTGATCCCCTTTCCGTTGCTTCTTATCCAGTTGTTTGAGTCGGAGAAGTCAACGGCCTTTTTCGGGCTTGCATCGCCTGAGAAATCCGATGCGTCGAAATCCTCGTCAGCTCTGCCGTCGAGATAGCGCTTGCCGCTGGTCACCACGCTGCCGTCAGCATAAGTCCACTCGCTGTAGCACCACTTCTCGCAGCCTGCATTGCTGAACACCTGCTCGTCAATGCGGCAATATCGCTTGCCGGTGGTCGCCACTATATGCTCTTCTCCCGAGGCATCTGTGTAACCATATACAAATCTGTATCCGAGTCTGGCAAGATCTTCGTCGCTGTGTTGCGACATGGCAACGAGGGTGTGGGTTGTGCCGTCGCCTTTGCGCACAAGCTGCCTGGGTGTGAGCGGACGGCGATAAACCGTCACGTTTACCGGTGCCGAAACGGCCTCGCCCCATACTGTCCCGTCAGGGCCGAAGTTCGTGGCCGTGAGCCTCACCGCCGCATCCTCGGTTGCCATCTCCATGCCCTCATCCATTGTCATCACATGGCTCATTTCCTGCTCGGTGGAGATCTTCACACCATCAAGATACCAGTCAAAGTTCCAGTTCGCCCCGTAGCCGCCTTCGGGCATGTCAGACGAGAGCTCAAGCAGATTCCCTTCGCGAATCTTGATATTATCCGCGGCCGAACCTGTCTTTATCGTAACATCCGATGCCGGACGCGGCCAGGTCTCGATCTCAAACTGATATGTTTGGTCAAGAAGTATTGCCCCGTCACATTCGTCAACCACACGGACACTATAGAATTCATTCGACTTTTTATCGCCATTGCTCCTGCCGGTCACTCTCAGCGAGTTGGCAGTGCCGACAGTGTTGCCATTGTTGCTCCATGTGAAAGTCAACCCATCGCTATAACCGCCGCTTACGTTCACGCTCATTTCAGCGGTCTCGCCGTCCATTATTATCATCAGTTCCTCGCTGCGGGTCACGGTTATGGCGGCGGTCTCGCGCGGAATCACCGTCACAGTGCAGCTCGCAGATACACTGCCGCAAGTGGCGGTGATGGTGACAACGCCCGAATAATGACCTGTGACAACTCCGTTCACATCAACGCTCGCAACATTGTCATCCGAACTCTTCCAAACGATCGTCTTGTCGGTTGTCTGTTCCGGAGTAATCGTAGCGTTAAGTTTAACGGTCTCGGTTACTCTGATTGTTGCATCCTCACAATCCAGAGTCATCGACTCGGCAGGAGTCTCTGTCACGGTAATCACGCAATTAGCCGAGATGCCGCTTGCCGCAGTGGCAGTAATTGTAGCCTTGCCGACCGCCACAGCAGTCACTTTGCCGTCAGCGTCCACTG
>CANOUR010000021.1 GCA_947570265.1 uncultured Bacteroidales bacterium
GCATGGCCACTCTCCCCGACATCACCGCCACCCTCGAGCTCGACACCCTCGCCACAAACCTCCCCGCCTCTCCACCGATCCTCAGGAAGAAAGCCACAGCCACAGCCTCCAAAGTCAACCTATACAACAAAAGCAGCGGAGACCCACCCAAGCGCCCCCACCTCATACCTCATCACTCTGACATCGTACCTGTCTACGCGGCAGCTGCCCCCGCCGCCTAAAGCGAAAACGGTAGCAAGCGCACATTGACATTTTGAACCGCCTGCCGCCCGTAATAGTGGCAAAAAGCCTATCGATTGTAACAATCGCGAAACACCACGCAGCATCAGTTACAATTTTGTAACATACATATACGTGCAATAACTCTCTGTTCTACTGCCCTTTAATTCGATTTGTCACTCAATTGTAATCATATTAACATTGCTTAACATTTTACGCGCACGTAATTTTCCTTTTGGCGATAACTTTGTAATGTCAGACATCGATAACTAACCGTCAGACACCAAAATTCGATAAATACTAACCCGCATAAAATACTTTATTATGGCAACCTCAGCTAACACAACTTCCGACCAGTTCCAGAGCCGTCTCATGTCTCTTCAGGCCAACATGCTCAACTTCGCGTTCATGCTCACATCCAACCGCGACGATGCCTACGACCTTCTTCAAGACACCATGCTCAAGGCACTCGACAACCAGGACAAGTATGTCGACAACACAAACTTCAAGGGCTGGGTGTTCACCATAATGCGCAACATCTTCATCAACAACTACCGCCGCGCAAGCCGCGCAGCGACCATCATCGACCAGACTGAGGATCTCTACCACCTCAACCTGTCGCAGGACAGCGGTTTCGAGACTCCCGAAGGTTCGTTCGGCGCCAACGAGATCACCAACGCCATCAACGAGTTCGCCGACGAATACCGCATTCCGTTCTCGATGCATGTGGCCGGTTACAAGTACAACGAGATCGCCGAGAAGATGAATCTGCCTCTCGGCACGATCAAGAGCCGCATTTTCTTCGCGCGCAAAAAACTCCAGATTCGCTTCGCCGACTATCGCTGATCTGCCACAAGCGGGTACAAACCAACTCATAACCATACAAAAGCGCCGCGCGTTTTTGTATGGTTATGTCATTATTAAGCCATTCATTGACGCCACCACAGCGAGTTGCCCTACGGCAATTGACGCATCCCCGGGTGGAATCTTGCGTGGCACGTACACATCGACACCTGCTGCTCGCAGACCCGTTGCCAGGCGGGTGACAAACAAATCATTCTGCATCACACCTCCGGTCAACACCACACGATTCAATCCCGTCCTGCGCGACCAGCCTGTCACACGATCAATCCACCTTTTGGCATATTCCTCATGAAAACAATGAGCCACACCCGATGGATCTGACTCAGCCGCTCCTTCAAGCACTATCGGAGCTTCTGCCTCATAGCTGTTTTCCATACAGAGTCCGGCAAGGGCAGCTACCGCATCCCAAAGCCTGCCCGCTCCACAGCTCATCGGCGAGTTGATCCCCTTCTCCATCATCATGTTCAACATAGCTATACGGCTTTCACCGGCATAATGCCTCACAGGCTCTGGCAACGTGTCCATCTGCCGTCCGAGATAGCGCCATAGAGCCACAGCCATCCGCCATGGCTCACGCGCCGCGACATCTCCTCCGGGCATATGCAGATATGGGCCGTGATCAAGTCTCGTGAAGCCCGACAAACTGCACCGCAGTAGTTCCGAACCCCACACCGTCCCGTCTGGCCCCGCACCGGTGCCGTCAAGCACCAGCGCAAGCACCTCGCCACCGAGACCATACTCAGCCATCACCGCTGCGGCATGGGCATGATGATGCCACACTTCCACAACCGGTCTGCGTAATTGAGCAGCTATCTCTCGGCCTATACGCGTCGAGGCATATCCCCTATGGGCATCGACAGCAATCACCTTTGGTGAAAAACGATAGAGTGCCGACATTTTGTCAATGCTCTCCCGTAGAAACATCTCCGCCCCTTCGCCCGATGCGAGCGAACCGATATACTGCGAGGCTATGATGTCCGACCCTCGACCCAACGCCCATCCTCCGGTGACGTCAGCACCCAGTGCCATCATTCCGTCCACCTCAACTGCCACACGCAGCGGATCAGGCACAAATCCCCGGGCACGACGCAATATCCGTGGCTCGCCGTCTATAACACGCACCACACTGTCATCTACCCTGTTATATATCTTGCGGTTATAGCTCACAAGTGGAACATCCACCATATCCGCATAGCGTCGCGCCTCTTCATCATCAGCAATGATAGGCATGCCGGGAAAATTCGCACTGGTCACAGCCAACGGCCTGTCAACCATCCGCATGAGCATATGCTGGAATCCCATATATGGAAGCATGACACCCAAGGTTTTCAATCCCGGAGCAAGCATATCAGGCAGATATTCAGAGGTACGTCGGCACACAACTATAGGGGCGCGCCACGACACAAGCGATTCCCTTTCCGCCTCCGACATATCCACAAACCGGCTCGCCATCTGCTGATCGCGCACCATCACGGCAAATGGCTTTCGCGGCCTGTTCTTCAGTCGGCGCAACTCCGCAAGTGCATGCTCCGAAGTCGCATCGGCAAGAATATTATATCCCCCAAGCCCTTTCACCATCAGCACACCCCCTGCCGACAACACATCTGCCGACCGACGCAAAATCGAGCCTATATCCGTATCACCATCCATCATGTAGACAGGCCCGCACATGCGGCACGCTATCGGTTGGGCATGAAATCGCCGGTCAGCCTGATCAGTATATTCGCTTCGGCAATCGGGACACATCTCAAACTCATCCATACTCGTCACCGGTCTGTCATAAGGCAATGAGCGGGTTATTGTGAAGCGGGGGCCGCAATGAGTGCAGTTAGTCAACGGATAGTCTTTGCGGCGCGGCTGACTGCCCATGTCGGCGAGACATTCGGCACAGATGGCAATATCCGGACTCACATCAGTCACCCCGTCATCACCGCCTCCACATTCGCTCGCTATGATACAGAAACCATCGGGCAAATCCACTCCACTCACATCGACGATATTAACCTCCACATTGTCTATACGCGAAATCACAGGCCTCTGCCGCCGCATGGCATCCACAAACGCACTACACTCGGCATCTGTGACACCATACAGCCTTATGGTCACACCCTGAGAGTCATTGCTGACTGTTCCGTGCAGCCCCATGGACGAAGCGACATGGTGAACCATCGGTCGGAAACCGACACCTTGCACCACACCCGTCACTCGTATTTCGTATCCTGCCGGATTCACTTCACCAATCCACGGCGACGCAAATAATCGATCACCGTTTCCGCAACCTGTTCCATCGGCATCAGCGACGAATCGATCGTCATATGATACGACTCGGCCGCACCCCAGCGCTTGTCTGTGTAAAAATTATAATAGTTGGCACGCAGCTTATTGGTCTTCTGAGCCATAGCTCTGGCCTTATCCGCGCTGCCCATATCCCCACGCCGCATGATCCGCTCTACACAATGATCCATCGGAGCATGCACGAAGATATTGACACACCGCGGATGCTCACGCAGTATGTAATCGGCCGTGCGCCCCACAATCACACACGATTCACTCTCTGCAAGATGACGTATCAGCTCATCTACAGCCTGATACACACTGTCGCAGCTGATCGCCGAACCTCCGGCATACGAATTGATGGGCTGATAGCCCTGCGCGAATGAGAATATGCCGTTTATAAAGCGGGGAAAACGCTCATCATTCTTCTCGAAAAACTCGCTGCTCAATCCCTTGCGTTGCGCAGCTTCGGCAAGCAGTTCCTTATCATAGTATGCGATTCCGAGTTTCTCAGCCAGCATATGGCCCAGCTCACGGCCACCGCTGCCGAACTGACGGCCAACGGTGATGACAAAGTTATCGTTATTCATCAGATAAATGGGTGTTTATTAGAGCATTTTCTCGGCACGGCACAGATCCTCAGGCGTATCAATGCCGACCGTAGGAAGATCCGTTACGGCTGTGCGTATGACATAACCATTCTGAAGCCACCTCAGCTGTTCGAGACTTTCGGCCAATTCCGCCGCCGACTGCGGCAATCGCGTGATAGCTTCGAGTGTATCGGCTCTATAGGCATACATGCCTACATGAGTAAAGAACTCCGCACTGTCTATCCATTCTTGCCACGGATGACTGCGCACATACGGAATGATCGATCGGCTGAACCACACGGCATTGCCACGATTGTCAAGCACCACCTTTGGCGTATTGGGGTTAAACAATGCATCCCAGCCGAGCTTCGGATCAAACCGCCGCACAAGCGTGGCAAGTTCGACATCAGCATCTGATATAAAACACTGCTTGAGCGCTTCTATCTGTTCAGGACACACAAATGGCTCGTCACCCTGTATGTTGATCACCACATCCGCATCACTGCCCGACCGTTCATATGCCTCGCGGCAACGGTCAGTACCGCTGCGATGGTCAGGAGATGTCATCACGGCCTCCCCGCCGAAATCCGCCACACAACGAGCTATACGCTCGTCATCCGTTGCCACTATAACTCGATCAAGCGCCATAGACGCCCGCCTTACGACACGCTCGATCATCGGCACACCACCGATCATGGCCAGAGGTTTGCCCGGAAAACGTGTCGACGCATAGCGCGCCGGAATTATGCCGATAAATTTTGGTATCATTTACTGTTTATTTTGAAGTGTCACTTACAACCTTATTCTTACCATGACCGAAAATGCGTCGGAAGAAACCGGGGAGCAGACATGCCCCGACTATTAGATATACATAATACGATATGATACGCCAGAATAGAGCCATCACCAACGCAATGCCCGGAGTGATCATATCTCCATAATATTCCGTGAACAGCCATTCACTCACACCGCTACCGCCCGGTGTAGGACTTATCATCAGCACGACCCATATGACGAACTGGCGTCCGAATACAACCAGCTGATCGGCATGTGGTGCAAAACCGAGAAACAGCGCGTTGACCACAAGATAGCGCGACGACCACGACAAAGCCGTTCCGACAAACGCCTCGCCCCACCAGCGCCATGAATGATGCCTTAGCTCTTTGCTCGTGGCAACCATATTGTCGCCCAATGCCTCTACCTGCGGCTGCCACCGGCGCAACGGCTTGAAACCGAACAACCACACAAGAAAACGCTGTACGGCGTGAGGACGCACCAATATACCCACAAAAAGTATGGCCGTCCATACAAGCACCACAGCATAGATGATCCAGAAGACAGTCTTGAGCCCGAGAGCGAAACTGTCATGCCCCGCGCTGAAGCCAAACAATTCATCGTATGGCACAGCAAGCATGATCAATGGCAACGAAATACAAAAAAACAGCTCGTCGAGAAACAGCGTGGTAATCATCAGCGTTGTAGCTCGTCCAAGCTCTATCCCCTCGCTATGCAGGAAGATCATGCCAAGTGACGAACCTCCCACAGCCGAAGGAGTGACAGCCGACGTAAACTCACACAGAAAGTTGACCTTAATAGCCTGACTCCATCTGAGCTGCCGGTCGGTAAGCGCTCTGAAGCGCCAGCTCAAGCCGAAATCGCGACCGATCATAAACAGCCATGCAAGAGCTATGCAACCTACAACCCGGCTATCGAAATGTATCTGATGCCATATATCGGGACTAAACTCCCGATGGAACAACCACAGCACCACTGCGACCCCTATGAGCACAGGAAGCATGATCCGGTAAGACCAGTATCCCCTGCTCGATGACACACGGGGAACAGATTCAGCCGACTTATTTTCTCCCGCGTTCTCTTCCATAGCGCTGTATGATTTCTTCATATCTTACATCCACCTCTTCCATCACACTGTCCCACGATCGCGACAATGTGAGCCTCGCCCCACCGGCCGCACGCGCAATCGATGTCCTGTCATCGCCAAGACGCGCTATGACGGCAGCATAGTCCTGCGGAGTGCGGTCTGTGAGAAATCCGTTTACACCATCATCAATGACCTCCGAGGCTGTCGATCCACGCAATAGCACCGATGGCGTTCCCGCCATCGCGGCCTCCCGCACCACAAGCGGTGCATTATCGTAAAACGACGGAAACAGAAATAGATCCGATGCGGCATATAGCTCGCGCAAACGTTCACGTTCATTTATCACACCGTGAAAAGTCACCTTACTGTCAAGATCTTTGTCACTCACGCTGCGCCGCATCTCCTGCATCGCATATCCGGTTCCCACAAAATGCATTTCCCAATCAAGACTATCAGGCAAAAGCGACAATGCATCGATAATCACACCAACACCTTTTTCCTTTATATGCTGGCCGACGAAGAGGAGTACAAGACGCGACTGAGGAATACCGAGACGCCCGCGCGCATCAACGCTGCTCACCTGTTCACCGTCAAAATCATTGCCATTCTCCACCACAGTGACCGGAGCGGTGATCCCATACTCACGCACAGTCTCTTCCACTGCAGCCTGAGGAATCCACACGGCATCAGCCGTATTGTAAAAATCACGTATGCGCTTCATCTGGTAATCCACCATAAATCGAGGTAACGACCGGTCAAGATCAGTCTTATACTTCGAATGAAACGTTGCCACAAGCGGCACATCATGCCGACGCGCTGCATACTGCGCCAACCGGCCTGACGAAAACGGACAATGAGCGTGGACTATTCTGAACGGGACACGCCTCATATTAAACCATATGACCGGATCTATCTTAGGATAACCGTAGCGGTATGGACGACGGTTGTAGATCGGCAACGAAAAATAACGATGCATCTCAAACTCAGGATGCGGAGGATCATATGGATTCCACGGAGTCACCACACACACCTTGCGCCCGCGACCGGTAAGCCATCTGACATAATTCTGGACAGTCAAGGTCACGCCGTCGAGGACAGGTGGGAAACTGTCGTTGAAAAGGCCGTAGACGGTATGTGTTTCGGTCATGCGGTAAAGAATAGTGTGAAACGTGAAATCGGCAAAGCCGGAATTTTTTCTGACGGTATAACAACCGACATAGGTGCAAAGTTACTCATAAGCACCCAAAATGACAAATCAAAGCGGCGAGCCGTCCACACAATGCGTGGACGGCTCGCCGTAATGGGGAATAACTATTGGCGGGGCGATTGTTACGCCTCAGCGGGGGTCACGTTGATGAAGCGACGTCCCTCTTTGCCTGTGGTGAACAGCACTGTGCCGTCAACAAGTGCATAAAGGGTGTGATCCTTGCCCATACCGACATTGAGGCCGGGATGATGAACTGTACCACGCTGACGCTTGATGATGTTGCCTGCTTTGGCAAACTGACCACCGTAAATCTTCACACCGAGTCGTTTGCTTTCTGACTCGCGGCCGTTCTTCGAACTACCTACACCTTTTTTATGTGCCATTTCTGTTTTAAGCTTTACAGGGGTTAAGCGACTACTTCTTTAATTAACACTTTGGTAAAGAACTGACGATGACCATTCTTGCGACGATAGCCTTTGCGGCGTTTCTTCTTGAAGACGATCACTTTCTCGCCCTTTACAAGCGGGGTGAGCACCTCGCAAACTACTTTTGCGCCTTCCACTGTGGGAGCGCCAACCTTCACCGTGTCATCGGACTGAGCGAGGAGCACGCGGTCAAACTCAACCTTGTCTCCTTCTTTAGTTGCATCACCGAGATAGTGAACATACAAGAACTTTTCAGGCTCTGCCTTGAACTGCTGTCCTTGAATTTCAACGATAGCGTACATTTGTTAATCTGTTGGTTATCAGGTTTCGCCACCGGGCGGACGCGATTTGCGCCGCTTTCACAAGCCCGTGAGGCCTCATTTTCAGCCGACAAAGTTATACAAATTTCCGCAAACCGCAAACACGTTTATCTAAAATTTTCTTGACAATCAAACATATCTACGCTGATACTCTCTGAAATGCCTATCTTGAAAGTCATTCTTCAAGAAGCGCGAGAAACTCGTCTTCTGAGACCACCTTCACTCCCAATTTTGCAGCTTTCTCGAGTTTCGCAGGCCCCATGTTTTCACCGGCAAGGATAAACGAGGTCTTTTTCGATACCGAACCGGAGTTCTTACCTCCATTGCGCTCGATAATCTCCTTATACTCATCCCGTGAATGATGAGCGAACGTGCCACTTATGACCACAGTTTGCCCTGCAAAACGGTCGGACGCGCTATCGTCATCACTGGACTCTGTTACCATCTTCACTCCGGCACTACGCAGACGGTCGACTATAATGCGATTGGCATCACATGCAAAAAAGCCTTTGATTGACGCTGCGATGCGGGGGCCCACATCTTCGATCAATGTAAGCTCTTCATCACTCATTTCCATGAGCCGGTCGATCGACTTGACTGAACGCGCTATACGCTTCGACACAGTCTCCCCCACATAAGGAATCGAGAGCGCATATACCACCCGCTCAAACGGCACATCCAACGATGCCTTTATTCCGTCGACAATCCTCCGGGCGGTGCGCGGGCCGATACCTTCGAGTCCTTCGAGATCGGATATTGTCAGAGTATACAGGTCAGCTATGTTCCACACTCGCCCGGTCTCAAACAACAACTGAGCGGTCTCCTCTCCCACTCCATCTATGTCCATCATCCGCCGGCCTACGAAGTGCTCGATGCGCCCTATCTGCTGCGGCCGGCACCCATACCGGTTCGGGCATATCCACGAAGCCTCCCCCTCCTGCCGCACGAGCGGAGTACCACATGCGGGACACAACTTCACAAACTCAATCGGAACAGCTCCCGGTTTACGGGCCGGCAGATCCACACCTGTGATCTTAGGGATTATCTCTCCACCTTTTTCGACATACAGCATGTCTCCCTCATGAATATCGAGCGACCGCACGATGTCGGCATTATGAAGCGAGGCACGCTTTACAACCGTTCCGGACAGAAGCACCGGTTCAAGGTTTGCCACAGGAGTGACAACTCCCATACGCCCGACCTCAAACGACACAAAACGCAACTTTGTAAGCGCACGCTCCGCAGCAAACTTATAGGCGATTGCCCATCGCGGCGACTTCGCCGTAAAGCCGAGATTGAGTTGCTGGCGGAGAGAGTTGATCTTGAATACCAATCCATCCGTAGCTACGGGCAACTCCTTGCGCGCTGAATCCCAATGGTTGATATAGTCATCTATCTCCTCCACTGAGTGCATGAGTTTCATAGCCGGTGACACATTGAAGCCCCACGAGCGCGCAGCAAGCATGTTATCGTAGTGATTGTCAAAGGGCAAATTGTCGCTGAGCAGATAATAGAATCTCGCATCCAATCCCCTGCGCGCCACTTCGGCCGTATTCAACATCTTAAGCGTGCCTGCGGCTGCATTGCGCGGATTGGCGAAAAGAGGCTCTTCGTTGAAGCGCCGTTCGGCGTTCAACCGATCAAATTCGTTCCATGGCAACAGTATTTCACCTCTGATCTCAAATTCATCGGGCCAACCCGTCCCTTGAAGTCTCTGAGGTATTGACCGTATGGTCTTTACATTGTCCGTAACCATATCACCCTTCACTCCATCGCCACGTGTAACCGCCCTGACAAGACATCCATGCTCATATATAAGCGAGATGGATGTGCCGTCGAATTTCATTTCGCCCACCACATCAAACGTCTGGCCACCGAGTACGTCACGCACGCGCTCAACCCACTGACCTATTTCCTCAATAGAATAGGTATTCGACAGCGACATCATTGGCCTTACATGAGCCACCTGCTCAAACCCCGAACTAAGATCACTGCCTACATGCCTCGTAGGTGATTGATCGTCCGCCAATTCAGGATTGGCTTTTTCAAGTTCTTCCAACTCCTTCATGAGCGAGTCAAACTCACGGTCGGTTATCTGCGGGGCATTCTCCACATAGTAGAGATGGTTATGTCTTTCGAGTTCTTCTCTTAATTTGGCTATACGCTGGCCTATCGAGTCGTTGGGCATGATTTCTATAAATAATGGTCGCTACAAAAATAACGATTCTGCCCGACATTACGCCGGACAGAAACAAAAAAGCTGGCCACACGGTGGTCAGCTATTCTGTTTTGACTGAAAGCGTGCTCATGGCACGCAGTCAATTACTTTACGCTGTCAGTAGCAACTGAATCAGCAGCAACGGGAGCAACAGTGTCAACAACTGCAACTTCCTCAACTGCTACTTCTTCAACTACAGCTGAATCCTGAGCCTCAGCCTGAGCCTTGTCAGCATTACCGCAAGAGAAGAGCGATGCGCTAGCAACAACAGCAAGTACGAAAACTAACTTTTTCATTTTTTGTTGTGATTAAATAATAAAACAATTTCTTTGCTTCAAAAACGCTACAAAGGTAAGACAAAAAACCAATACGCAAAAATAAATTTAGGGATTTTTTGTCGCCTATTGGTCATTTTCTGAAATTTTCTAAATTTTTGTAGTCAAAAGGTCGATTATTTAACATTTGACCTCTCTGCGCGGCGACGCTCCGCGATCGCATTGGCCATTTTCACAGCCTTGCTTATGTGATCACAGATATGGCCTTCTCCAAGCGCCTTGTCAAGTCCGGCATGCTCGATGACGGCACGCACGTTATCCTTTACGCCCGACAGCACCACATCTATCCCTTCATCATGCGAAGAATGCACAAGGATCTCAAGATTATGCAGGCCTGTCGAATCAATAAACGGCACTTTTCGCATACGGATGATGCGCACCAGTGGTTTCTCGGCCATTGACGAGCGCATGAGGTCATCGAATTTTGTGGCGACACCAAAAAAGAATGGGCCGTCGATCTCATACACCTCGACACCATGCGCGACATCGAGCACCTCATGCGTACTAGCCTCCGTGCCCTCAGCCACGTCGAGCTGTTCGGAATAGACCTTGATCTGAGTATTCTCCATCACACGGCGCAGGAAAAGTACGATTGCCAGCAGAAGTCCGATTTCGATAGCGATCGTAAGATCGAATATCACCGTAAGAATGAATGTGACTACAAGCACAGATATATCGCTCTTGGGATTGGAAAATATAGCCTTGACCGTGCGCCATCCACTCATATTATATGACACCACGATAAGGACTGCGGCAAGACATGCCATAGGCACATAATTGATCAGCGGCATCAGAAAAAGAAATATCAGCAGAAGCACGATGGCATGAACCATGCCGGCTACAGGGGTGCGGCCTCCATTGGTGATATTTGTCATCGTGCGCGCTATCGCACCGGTGACCGGTATGCCACCGAACAAAGGCACCACAGCGTTGGCTATACCCTGACCGATCAACTCTGTGTTTGAATTGGTGCGCGAGCCGGTCACACCGTCGGCTACCGTAGCCGACAAAAGTGACTCGATAGCACCGAGAATTGCAATGGTGAAAGCCGAGGGGAGCAACGCATTGATCGTTGCCATGGACAGATCAAGCGAATGTGGCATGGGAAGATCGGTTGACAACTGACCAAAGCGATCACCGATAGTCTCGATCGCCATCTCCGGATAATAATGACTGAGCACTGCCACAAGAGGCGTCACAACCAATATGGCTATCAGCGCTCCCGGCAGGCGCTTTGACATGCGCGGGATGAGTGTGATTATGAGTATGCTGACCAACCCTACGGCAAGCGCAGGCCAACTCACCTTATCGAAGTTTCTGAAGTACACACCCCACTTAGGCAAAAACTCTCCGGGCAGATCTTTCAGGCCAAGCCCAAAAAAATCATTGATCTGCGTTGAAAAAATTGTAAGTGCGATACCTGCAGTGAAACCCACCACTATCGGATATGGTATGAACTTAATGACTGTGCCGAGACGAAACAGTCCGAGCATAATCAATATCAAACCGGCCATGAATGTGGCGATTGCCAGTCCTCCTATGCCATGTGTGGCGATTATGCCATAGACAATCACGATGAACGCACCGGTCGGACCGCCGATCTGCACAGAATTGCCACCAAACGCCGACACAATAAAGCCGCCAATTATAGCCGTTATCAGACCCACTGTCGGGCTGACACCACTTGCGATGGCAAACGCGATGGCGAGCGGAAGTGCCACTATGCCGACAACTATACCGGCGACAAGATCGTCTTTGAAGTGAGACATGCTGTAACCGCGCATAGTCGACAATAGCTTCGGCTGGAAGTCTATGGTATCGGTCAGTTTCATTTGCTATTACTATATTTTATGATGTATCTGTATCGGAAAAATCGGGCGCAAAGTTAACAAAAGCTTTCGACCTCCGCAAATACAATCAGAGCCGCATCTTCAATATGATACGACTCTGATAATGCTTCCGCTATATTATAATTAATGTGTCACCCGATAAGCGAATGACCGGTCATCTCCGCCGGTTGCTCGATACCCATGATTGACAATATGGTCGGAGCGACGTCTGCCAGCTTGCCATCTGACACCTTGGCGCCATTGCGTTCGGTGACATATATACATGGCACAGGGTTAAGCGAGTGAGCAGTGTTAGGCGTGCCATCGGCATTGATAGCGTTATCGGCATTGCCGTGATCTGCAATAATGATCACCTCATAACCGGCCTGCTTCGCAGCCTCCACTGTGTCTTTCACACATGTATCGACAGCCTTCACTGCTTTTTCGATTGCCTCGTAAACACCGGTATGACCCACCATGTCGCCGTTGGCATAATTGACTACAATGAAATCATACTCCTGAGAACGGATGGCGTCGACGAGCTTGTCTTTCACTTCATATGCACTCATCTCCGGCTGGAGGTCGTAAGTGGCAACCTTTGGTGATGCCACCAGAATACGTTCCTCGCCTTCATAGGGAGCTTCACGTCCTCCGTTGAAAAAGAATGTCACATGGGCATATTTTTCCGTCTCGGCGATATGAAGCTGTTTCTTGTCGAGTTTCGACAGATATTCTCCAAGAGTGTTGTCGACATTTTCCTTATCGAACAGGATATGCACACCTTTGAATGACGCATCATAAGGAGTCATGCAATAATACTGCAATCCGGGTATCGTAGTCATTCCGGCTTCCGGCATGTCATGCTGCGTAAGCGCAACAGTCAATTCCTTGGCGCGATCATTACGATAATTGAAGAATATCACCGCATCGCCCTCTTTGATTGTGCCGTCGACAGCCGAATTGCTGATCGGCTTGATAAATTCGTCGGTCACATCTTCGTCATACGACTCCTGAATGGCATTGACCATGTCAGTGGCCTGCTTGCCCTTGCCATGGACAAGGAGATCATACGCTTCCTTGACACGCTCCCATCGCTTGTCGCGATCCATGGCATAGTATCGGCCGATCACAGATGCGATCTTGCCGGCTGACTTGGCACAGTGATTCTCAAGCTGCTCTATGAAGCCCTTGCCCGAGCGCGGGTCGGTGTCTCGGCCATCCATGAAACAGTGGATATACACCTTTTCCAGACCATATTCCTTGGCAATATCACACAATGCAAAAAGATGATCGAGCGACGAATGCACTCCGCCGTCGCTGGTGAGTCCCATGAAATGTATTGCGTTACCGTTATCACGCGCATAGGTAAAAGCGCTGACAATCTCAGGATTGGAAAGAATCGAACGGTCTGCAACAGCTTTATTGATCTTCACAAGATCCTGATAAACAACGCGACCTGCACCGATATTGAGGTGACCCACCTCGCTGTTGCCCATCTGTCCGTCAGGCAAGCCAACGTTCTCGCCACTGGCCTGGAGCTGAGAATGGGGATATGTGTCAACAAGATAATCCCAATATGGTGTCGGGGTATTGAAAATGACGTCGCCTTTGGAATGGTTGCCTATTCCCCAGCCGTCAAGAATCATGAGCAATGCTTTCTTTGCCATAGATATATAGATGTAGTTTTTAATTTTTTCGACATGCAAAATTACAAAATTTAGTTGCCAACTGCAAACATTGACAGCCGCAAGCCGTTATAAGGTTGTAATCTATATTTTCAATACCGTTATGAACGAATTTGACGACATCATCAAAAGTGATAAACCCACATTGGTCGATTTTTTCGCCACATGGTGCGGGCCGTGCAAGGTACAAGGTCCGATTCTCGAACAAGTAAAAAACAAAGTAGGTGACAAGGCCTCCGTAGTTAAAGTTGATATCGACCGCAACGCCGAGGTGGCAGCAAAATACCGCGTGCAGTCAGTTCCAACCCTGATTGTGTTTAAAAACGGGGAACCACTTTGGCGCGGTGTAGGCGTGCATCAGGCCGATGTGCTTGCTGACAAGCTCAAAGAGCACATGTGAAAAAACATCCCCCATAACCACACATTAGGCTGCGCAATGATGTTTGCGCAGCCTAATGCATGATATGCGAAAGACTACTCATCTATGGAATAGTTCAGAAAATCATTAAAGGGTTTGACAAGCCTAAAAAGCTCTGCAGCACGCACTGGCCAATCAGGCGAAAAGAAAAAATCAGGGGATAACTGAGCCATACGTCCGTAGTCTTTCATCCTGAGCCATGCAGCCTGTGGATGATCTTTCGGCCATCCTTTTGGAATAGTCTTCAACGACGAACTCGTAATCAGCTGGAAATGTCGATTGAGACCTGCATCGGCATTTATCTCATCCCACTCTTCTATATTGTCGACAATCGCATGTCGCAATTTTTTCAACATCTGGGCATCGGGGCACCAGACACCTCCATATAATCCGCACCCCTCTCCCGGCCCCATCTGCAAATAATATCCAGCGTATGCCGAACTGCGACCATAGTCACTTACAGCTGCGGAAAAATAGGTTTTGAACGGTGTCTTGTCAGGCGAAAAACGTGTATCCCGATATATGCGGTAAGCAGCGTTTTTTGCCGTTGCCGACGATAAGCGAGCATCCCATGACGACATATGCGCTATCATGCGATCCACATCGGCAAGCCATAGAGTACGGAGCATGTCATACTCCTGCTTGTTTTCCCTGAACCAATCCCGATTATTGTTGGTCGATAACCGGCTTAGAAAATCAAAGAGAGTTTCTGTATAATATTTTGACATCGTGCAATATTATGGTTTAGCGAATCTCCTCCCACTCGGCATCCTCGACTTGCTGCTCCCGCACATATTGCGATGACTCCCGGCCATTACTGTCATATGTGCATGAACTTGCTTCAATCTCCTCAAATGCTATGTACTCACCTGTATCATCAGGGATTCTTTTCTTTCTTCGCGTCGTCGATTGTCCACTCCATCCACCCGGGCGAGAATCATTACGCGCCCTGTTGTTCATGCCTCCGCCCATCGCGTTCATCATGTCGGCATAACGCCTGCGGGCAGCATTGACCTTAAGGAGCAGTTTGACAATGGGCCATATTATGAAATAGCCCAAAAACGCCAGAAATAAAAATCCAATAAAACTCATAACACTTGTTTAACGGATAAAACCGTCAAAAGTTGTGCCATTCGCAAATCGCGAACGTCATCGACGGTCATTCTGTCATTCTGCGGCCAAAAAGCGAGATCAGAATATAAAGTAGAATAGTCCATGCCAAACCTGGCAGACCATCTGTGATCAGAAACAGCACCGCCGCTGCTATAATCACATAGCGACGCAGATTCTCGCGCCAATCCCAATTCTTGAATTTCAGCGAGAACATGTGCAGCGGGCTGACCATCATAAGCGACATCACGATCACCAACGTCAGCACCGGCCCATCTCCGGGATAGCCATGAATCTGCATCCATGCTGTCGCACCGATCCAGAAAATTGCAGATGATGGAATCGGCAGACCTATGAACGATGTTGTCTGACGATCATCGACATTGAACCGCGCGAGTCGCAACGCTCCCATCGCAGCAATAAACAGTGCGAGATATGCTGTCCATGAATCAGTAGCACGATTCATCACATCAAAAACAAGAAGCGATGGCGCTACTCCAAAACTGACAAGATCCGATAAAGAATCAAGCTCTTTGCCAACATTGGAATATGCATGCAACAACCGAGCAGCCGCACCGTCACAAAAATCAAACATAGCAGCCGCACCAATCAGTATGTAAGCCCAGCTATATCCGGTAAGCCCCCAATATGTCTCAGGGCCATGAGTGGAAGCGATGATGGCAAGGATGCCACTAACAAGATTCAGGATGGTGATTGTGTTGGGAATATGGGCTTTTATGCTCATGGTCAATGCGTGTTGAGACGTGCAATAGGTGTGATACCTCCAGTGGTTTTATCTCCGATTTTCACAAGCACTTCGGCATCAACAGGCAGGAATATATCGACACGCGAACCAAACTTGATGAATCCCATGTGATCTTCGATTGAGCACTCCTCACCCGGCTCGGCATATGTGACTATGCGGCGAGCCACGGCGCCGGCCACCTGATTTACTACAATATCCTGACCCGACGTGGTGCGTATCAGCACAGAACTGTGCTCATTCTCCACACTTGATTTTGGCAGATAAGCCGACATGAACCTTCCGGGGAAATGACGCACATCAATCACCTTGCCTTCAACAGGAAACCAGTTGGCATGGACATTGAAAATAGTCATGAACACCGAAAGCTGCAGAGCCGGACCTTTGATATATTCATGCTCGACCGTTCGCTCAAGCGCCACGACTGTGCCATCGACTGACGAGACCACCAACCCGGGCACATTATCACCGGGGAAATGCCTGCGTGGCGAACGGAAGAAATTAAGTATCAGAAGATAGACTACACCCGAAATCACAGAAAAAATGACAGGAATCACCGCGGGGCGGATAAACATCCACGCCGAAACGTTCACTACTCCCAGAATGAGCAACAGAACAAGGAGTATATTGGTGCCTTCACGGTGAATCTTGACTTTCATCAGCGATACGATTCAATAGCGACAACAAAGATAAGCAATTTTGCACAAATAGTTTAGCGTTTCATGGCATTTTTTCACACTTAGTGTGCAACAGTCAGAAATTAAATATCAGTTCAGCAAGAAATTTGTCACCTTTTCCTTCAGGCACAACCACTCCGTCACCATAAAAGAATTTCTCATAATTAAGACGCAAAGCGACATATACCATCTTAGCCCGCTCATATTTTAGCGTAGTGCCGATGGTGATACGGTTGCGTGAGGGATTTGTATCCGTGAGTTTGCCACTGTCGTCCGGCACAAGATCACTATGGGCGGTCATTCCGTCAAACCTTCCTTGAAAAGACAGACGGTTGAACCATGTCATTGGAAGCGGAAGCGTGTAATCAGCCATGAAATTATATCCATCCGTCGGGCGATGGCTATCGTGACAATAGTGTTGACGAACATACTCCGCCTCAACATGCCAACGGGAGTCGCTCCAAGAAAGCGTTACATCGGCGAGATTCGACCTTATGCCATATGGCTTGACCGTAAGGAATGCCGCCGACAGCAGCCAGCCACGCCACACCGCCGTAGCCTTGGCGCTATAGTTAACTCCATGTCCCCACACGGAATGATTTCCGATAGTGGCAGTATTGTAGACACCGGTCTCGACCGTAAGCGGAGCCATGGGCAATGACCAACCGATTACAGCTCCGACACCCCGGAAACTGTTGAGTTGTGTACCGATGAATGATCTGTTGCCGAAATAATAGTCATGAGGGCCTCTTGAGATATCTATGCCGAAGGGCATTCGCAACTGTCCGGCACGAAACGACAGGCCATATGGATCATAACGCAAACGTGCCCAACCATCAAGCAGCTTTATCGATCCCCGGTCACAAAGATCGCCATATATGAAATAGTCTGCCCAGCGGGTCATATTGCCCTCGACGACAACATTGGCATTGCGCAGTTGAAAACGTTGTAACGCACCATGTGTCTCCACCTCCCAGCGTGCACGCAAGGTAGCATGGAATTTAGGAGCGTAGGAGAATGTAGAGTCAGACTTTTCGGCTGCATCCGCCATCACGATCGATGTAAGAACCATAAAAGCGGTGATCAGACGCGTTTTTATTGACATAGCTGAAATATGAGATGTGATAAATTGAAAGCTGCAAAGTTAGTCAACATAACGCAATGCGCAATACCTGACCACTATTGGCCATGGCATTGCGCATTGATATTATTATCAATCAGCTGATTATTCCGAAAGAATCTCACGCTCTTCAGGCATTCCGGCCTGAGGACGCGACAGTGCTATTGCATAGACAAATATGTAAGCCGCAAGCGCGAACGGCAGCCAGAAGCTTGACAGTGTGCCGGCCTGACCAGCTATTATTGCCTGAATTGCAGGGAATATGCCTCCACCACACACCATCACCATGAAAATACCTGAGGCAACAGCTGTGTATTTGCCAAGACCCATTACCGAAAGGTTGAATATCGCACCCCACATCACCGATGCAAAGATGCCACACATAACGAGGAATATGGCATTGAGCGGAATCTGAACAACCTCAAACGAAAGCGCCTTTGAATCAAAGCCAAAGAACGGCACCATGCTCTCGCTCGTGAAAATGCCGAGAAGGAGAAACACCATCGCGCCCATTGACACAAATGTGAGCATGGCGCGGCTCGACACCTTGCCGCCGACAAGACCGCCGACAAGACGTCCGACAAGCATCATGAGCCAATATACTCCACAAACTGTGCCTGCGATAGCTGCGGCATTGTCTGTTATCAACTCGTGCTTTTCAAGATACTGGTATGTCCAGTTGGCCACACCTACCTCAAGACCGACATAGCAAAAAATGGCAATGACGCCGAATGTGAAATTGCGGTACTTGAAAGCGTTTGCAGTCTTAACCTGAGCCTGAGGTTTACCCAAATCGGGGGATTCGGGCAACTTTGAGAAGAATAGAACCAAAAACGCTGCTACAAAAATAGCCATTGCCAGATAAAACACCGGATTGGCGCTGGAGATCGAGCTTGCCGCTCCACCAAGCAGGCCACCGACTATAACCGGGGCGAGCGTGGCTCCGAGTGAATTTATCGATCCGCCGAACTGCACGAGCTGATTGCCTTTGTTGGGGGTAGAGCCGAGCGAGTTGAGCATGGGATTGACAACAGTATTGAGCAAACACATTGAGAATCCTGCGACAAAAGCACCTGCAAGATAAACCGCAACGGCAGTGGAATCAGAAGTGATGAATCCCGAAAGATATGTGATGAACACTCCGGTGAAACCTACGGTCACAGCCCATAGTGCTGTCACACGGAAACCTCGGTTCTGAAGCAGTTTACCGGCAGGATAGCCCATGAAGGCGTAAGCGATGAAATTGGCCAGCGTGCCGAGCTGCGACATAATACGGTTGCCGCTGCTCATTTTTTCGATGACACTGCCAAGAGGATTCTGATAGCCGGTGACGAAGGCTATCATGAAGAAGAGTGCGAACATGATCGCGATCGGCAATGCATAGTTCTGCTTCTTCGCCTGAGTCTGTTTCATGATAATGACGGGTTAAATTATATATGTAAGTTATATCCTTGATAATTAATATTGCCGCTGTCCAAAAATATCAGTGCCAATCCTGACCATCGTGGTTCCATGTGCTATAGCCAGACGATAGTCATGGCTCATGCCCATGCTCAGTGTGCCAAACCGGCCATCGCCAGCGAAAGGTCCCGCGGCAAGATTGTCATAGACACGGCGGATGGCGTCAAAATCGGCCTCTATACGTGAGACTTCGTCAGTGTTTGTGGCCATTCCCATCACTCCGGCGATTTCCACACCTTTCAATGATTCTACGAGTTGAGGTGTGACAAATGCCTCAAGCTCCTCAGGAGAGAAGCCAAACTTCGTTTCCTCTTGAGCCACATGCACCTGCAACAGAACTTTCACAATTCTGCCCTGCTTTATGGCCTCGGCATCGACCGCACGCAACAGGCGCTCGGAATCGATGCTATGGATCATTTCAGCGACACGTACAACCGGACGCACCTTGTTGGTCTGAAGGTGGCCTATAAAATGCCATTTGATGTCCTGTGGAAGTTCAGCTGCCTTCTGAGTAAGCTCTGCCGCGCGGCTTTCACCGAAGACGCGTTGTCCGGCATCATAGGCCTGCAATATGGCCTCCGCCGGATGAAATTTACTCACGGCCACAAGTGTCACACTTCCATCGGACGGAAGTGTGTGCATGATTCTGCTCAGATTATCGCTTACGTCTGACATCTTACCGGTGGTTATTCGCCAGCTTTTTCGCCAAGCTTGGCGCCATACACATCCATAAGCGGAGTTTCGGAAATCGACACGATCTCATAATCGGCCATTGTCGACTTCATGCCTTCCACAAAATTTTCAAATGCCTCCCTGAAATTATTGGCGGCCACAAGCATTTGCGATACAGATCGCTTTTCAGCGGCAGTCTTTTCATCAATGGTAATAAAAGCGCATTTGACCAGATACCACCTGTCGGCACTGTCATCACGAAATATCTCTGCTATCTTTGTACGTTTCACAGCCGATACCGAGAACTCACCCGACATGAACGGCGTCTGTTCCTCTATAATGCGAGCCTCGGCCTCTGTAAAAGAAAGGGCGTCGACAAGATAAGGTTCGTTGACTTTCTTGGTCGCACCGTTTTCCATCATTTTATCGTAGCGCACTTTGCACTCAAACCAATTTGCCATTGCAATAATATTCTTTGTTCGTCTGATTTATTACAGATATTTTAAATCTATTGCAAATGTAACAAATTTTTGACATCTGAGCCAATATTCATTTCCTTATCGAGGAAAAATCGCCTTATACAATATCTATAAATCGGCGATCATTTCCATGTGTCCGATCAACAGACTTGCCGACATGATGAGGGGTATGCGTGTGTCCCGCCCTATCCAGCAATGAACAGGGTAGGCGCTCGGCTGCCCCATATATGTGTAGTTGAAAACAATGGCATATGCCGGAACATCCAATCCGCCTACATTGACTGTCTGCTCTCCGCCATAAACTATGGATAGGGTTGAAGGTGTGCCGTCGGCATTGGTGATTGGAATGGCAATGCGGCTGTTTTCGGTGAGACGGCTGAAATCGATAGCTTTGGCATAATAGAATAACGACAACATATCGGCTGTGATCGACACGGCCTCTTTAGTGCCGTCGGAGGCGTCGAGCATGCCGCGTCCGTCAGTACTCCAGAAAGTGGATTCATCACGGAAATTTACATTTGCAGCTTCGGACACAACAGGTTTGAAATACAATCCGTTCTTGTGCAGCACAATTTCGGCAGGCAGACCCGATGCAGTGCGCCCGGTCATGTTGGCAACAAGGGTGTCGCGCACACTGTAGATCCGACCACCCCATGGAATGCTGTGGCCAGTCAGATGCCCGGAGAACCGGCCTTGCGGTGTACACGATGTCACAACCGTGCCCGTTCCTGCCATTTTGTTGATGAATCCCCATCGGTATTCAACCTTATAATTCACTCTTTCTTCCTGATAAGATAATGCCTTGGCACAATTGGCCATAAACACAAGCACAATAGCTGCAAATATAGTTCTCATCTTAATTTTCCTTTAGTTGATCGTATGATTATAAGTATCAGCACTGCAAAAAAGTTCAACGCCGCGAACATTAGCTATGTGACATTCCTTATAATTACATAGAATATGCTTGTCTTGCAAACCATGGCCTCACGTCCGTATACATTCGATCGGGTGATACGCATGATCATCACCTTGGCATTCATCGCCGCAGCAGTATGGCTGATCAACGTGCTGCGCAACGTGCTGCTACCGTTCTGCGTGGCGGCTCTGATCTCTTATTTTCTCGAACCGATGGTACAGTTCAACCGCCATCTTCTGCGCCTTAAGGGCCGTTCGGTGGCTATTTTCATCACTCTGTCGGAAGTAACTATGCTTGCCGGAATAGTACTCTATCTATCCGTTCCGTCAGTGATCGACGAGATCAGCCAGATGTCGCAACTAATCCGCACATACTCGGCTCAGCATGGCTCTATACCGTTAATTCCTGACGCTGTACACGGTTTTGTGAAACGGAATGTCAATCTCGAGCACATCGCAGCCTCGCTCGATGGTCAAAGTGTCGACACCATCATCAAGAAAACCTCTTCACTGCTGTCGGGCTCGCTTGACTTTTTGCTTCATGCATTGGAGTGGCTGCTGACATTCATATACGTGATATTCATCATGCTCGACTACGACAGACTCACCCGCGGCTTCAAGATGCTTGTGCCTCCGAAATACCGCAAACGTTCCTACAAGGTGCTTGACGATATTAAATCGAGCATGAACCGATATTTCCGCGGCCAAGCGGTGCTGGCACTTTGTGCTATGGTGTTTTACTGCATCGGATTTTCGATTGTAGGCATCCCGATGGCCATTATTCTCGGAATCACTGTCGGGCTACTGTATATGATACCCTATTTCCAGTACGTGACCGTGATACCGGTGATGCTCGTTTGCCTGATATATTCACTGGGAGGAAGCGCCGACTTCTGGGTGTTGGCCGGAAAATGCGCCTTAGTCTATCTGGTAAGCCAATGTATATGTGACTATGTGCTGACACCTAAGATCATGGGTAAAGCGCTCGGTCTGAATCCGGCAATCATATTGCTGAGTCTGTCGATATGGGGCACATTGCTCGGCATCATAGGTATGATAATAGCATTGCCACTGACTACGCTGTGCCTATCCTACTATCAGCAATACGTGATTGACAACGGCAAACCGTCACCGACCGTTTCTTAACCGGATATCAATCCACGATTTTTTGTAACTTTGCGGGATATGACATCCGACAGAGAATTTCAATCGACGTTGCTCGAAAATGCAGTCACGGAACTGTCGCGACTGCCAGGCATCGGACGTAAAACCGCATTGCGCCTTGCTCTGCACATGCTGCGGGCAGACGAACGTGAGGCAGTGGGACTTGGCGAGGCACTGATAGCGATGCGACGGAATATCCGCTACTGCAATGTATGCCACAATATATCAGAAACTGAATTATGTCCGCTATGCTCCGACTCACGGCGCGACGGGGCAACTGTATGTGTGGTGGAAAGCGTGAAAGATGTCATGAGTTTTGAAAACACAGGCCAGTTTCACGGGCTGTATCATGTGCTCGGAGGCGTGATATCTCCGATGGACGGCATTGGCCCTGACAAACTTGAGATCGCATCACTAGTGGAAAGAGTCGAGGCAGGTGGAATCGATGAGGTGATACTGGCATTGAGTGCGACAATGGAGGGAGAGACGACGAATTACTATATTTTCCGTCTGCTATCGCGTTTTCCCGATTTGAAGATCACCCAACTTGCAAGAGGGGTATCAGTCGGTAACGAAATCGAATACACCGACGAGGTGACTCTGGGGCGCTCGTTGCTCAACCGCACATTATTTACCGAAAGTTTCCGCAATAAATGACAAACCGTATGCTGCAAGGCAAACGGGTGAGATTGCGTGCACCCGAGCCATCGGATATTGACACGTTCTGCCGATGGGAGAACGACACTAAGGCATGGGACTGCGGGTCGACCCTCGCACCAATGTCGCGCAGACAGATCGAACGCTATGTGGAGAATTATTCAGCCGATCTGATCGGTGACCGTCAGCTTCGTCTCGTCATCGAGGATATGGCGGACAACACGGCTTTGGGAGCACTTGATCTGTTTGACTTCGATCCGTTGAACAGCCGATGCGGTATTGGAATAATCATCGATGAGGATGCCCGTGGAAAAGGAATTGCCACTGAGGCGCTGTCGTTGGTCGCTGACTATGGCCGACGGCATCTGGGTCTGCATCAGCTATGGTGTCACGTGGCGTGTGACAACAATGCGAGCCGGCGTCTCTTTGCCGGTGCAGGATTCAAAATGACTGGATGCCTGCGACAGTGGCTGAGACGCCGGGACACGTATGTTGATGTTGAGATTTACCAGCTCGTGCTCTAAAAACTATTTCTTAAAGCGGGTTTTCAAGCAGAAAGCGTTCTACATCGAGTGCAGCCTTGCAACCGCTGCCGGCAGCGGTGATGGCCTGACGATAGCGCGTGTCAGCCACGTCTCCTGCTGCAAACACACCGGGGACGCTGGTTTCAGTTGTGCCATTGTAGGTTTCGACATATCCGACAGAGTCGAGATTGATCTGACCTTCGAAAACCCGGGTGTTGGGCTGGTGACCTATGGCAAGGAAGAAACCATCGATGGCGATATCGAAATGCTGCTCTTCGGGTGTGCCTTTCCGTTCGACGAGATGCGCTCCTTCGAGAGCGTCCTCACCAAAGAGTCCGACAGTATTGGTGTTGAAAAGCACTTTGATCTTTGGATTGGCAAGAACACGTTCCTGCATTACTTTCGATGCACGGAGATAGTCCTTACGGACAATCAGAAAGACCTCTGTAGCAAGATTGGAGAGATAGAGAGCTTCCTCGCATGCCGTGTCGCCGCCGCCTACAACAGCCACGCGTTTCTTGCGATAGAAGAATCCGTCGCATGTCGCACAAGCTGACACACCGAGACCCTTATACTTGTTTTCGTCGGCAAGACCAAGATATTTTGCGGAAGCACCGGTGGAAATGATCACGGCTTCGGCTTCGACAACCACATCGCCATCAGTCTCAACTCTGAAAGGACGCTTTGAGAAATCGACTTTGGTAACAAGTCCCGAACGGATGTCAACGTTGAAACGCTCGGCCTGCTTGCGGAGATCGGCCATGAGGTCGAATCCGTTGATGCCTTCGGGATAACCGGGGAAATTTTCCACTTCGGTAGTGGTGGTGAGCTGACCGCCGGGCTGATTGCCTTCGAAAAGCATCGGCTTGAGATTGGCGCGTGACGCATAGATACCGGCAGTGTAACCGGCAGGGCCTGAACCTATGATCAGGCATTTTGTCTTCAGGGTTTCCATATTATGATTCTTGGTTATGTAATTGTTATTGCTGTTGACATTTGCTTTAGCGTAGATCGACCACTTCGACACGGGGATACTTGCGACGGTCGAATTTAAATGCCGATGCAGGCATTGATCCTCCCGGTGTCACCTTCGCGACATCAATAGCCAGACGATTTCCGTCGGACAGATTGATGACTATGCGTGTCGGATAGAGCGTGGAGGTGTTAAGAGTGACAGTTACAGTCTTTATCTCAGCTGCTTTTGCAGTCGATGACAGCAGTATGGTGCGAGTCGTGGCCGTCTTACCGGCAAAAGATGCTTTGTAACTGCGCCGGAACGCATTTATTATGGCAAACGGATTGACTTGCTGAAGCTCTTCGGGCGTTGGAGTGGTAATGTTCACTTCGTCAGCCGATGGAACATATGTCCACTGCGTGTTGCCATCGTACCAGGTAGTCAGATCGGCAGTGGAAACATGAAATCGTTCGCCGGCCAAAATGATTTTTCCTGCGGATTTGTTCCCACCCGCCGAAAGGGTGAACTGAGCCGTGACAGATTTTGATGCCCTCAGTTTGTCGGCGGCGCGTCCAAGAAGAGCGTCGGCGGTATCGGCTGCGATCGCCTTCACGAGAACGACCATCGAGAGCAGAATGAATGTTATCAACCGTTGTTTCATCATAGTGGTAACGTGAAATCTTCTGGAATGTTTCATACAGGTATCTCAAGCAGACGCTCGAGCTGCAATGAGTCAATAAGCACCTGACGAGGCTTGCCTCCCTGCGCCGGCCCGACCACACCTGCACTTTCGAGCTGATCCATGATGCGGCCTGCGCGATTGTAGCCGATCTGGTAGCGGCGCTGTATCGATGACGTAGAAGCAGTTGTGCCTCCCATCACCACATATCGGGCAACTTCCTCGAAGAGTGTGTCGCGGTCAGCGACGGCTCCCATACCCTGCGGGTCGATATCGTCAGGAACATATTCAGGCAACTCATATGCGCCATCATATCCCTGCTGGGAGTCGATGGCCGCGCAGATGGCTTCAACTTCAGGAGTGTCGATAAACGCGCATTGTACACGCTCCTTCTTGCCATTGTTGCTAAAAAGCATGTCGCCCTTGCCTATCAGCTGATTTGCACCCGGGGAATCGAGTATGGTGCGGGAATCAACCATCTGGAAAACGCGGAAAGCAATGCGCCCGGGGAAATTGGCCTTTATGACTCCGGTGATGATATTGGCCGATGGACGCTGTGTAGCGAGGATCATGTGGATACCTACGGCACGCGCTTTCTGGGCAATGCGCGCGATAGGAGTCTCCACCTCCTTGCCTGCTGTCATTATGAGGTCTGCGAACTCGTCGACTATCACGACGATGTATGGCAAGTAGCGGTGTCCCTTATCGGGATTCAGAGTGCGATGGACGAACTTGTCGTTGTATTCCTTGATTGTGCGGCAATGTGCGTTCTTAAGCAACGTGTATCGGTCATCCATCTCCTTGCAGAGAGAATTGAGCGTTGCCACAACCTTTGAAGTATCGGTGATTATCGCATCATCGTCACCCGGAAGTTTTGCGAGATAATGGCGTTCAAGACGCGCGTACAGACTGAACTCGACCATTTTCGGATCGACGAGCACAAATTTCAGCTCGGCGGGATGCTTTTTATAAAGCAATGAGGCGATGATCGTATTGAGGCCAACAGATTTACCCATACCGGTCGCACCGGCAACAAGCAGGTGAGGCATCTTTGTGAGATCGGCCATGAACACTTCGTTGCTGATGGTGCACCCCATAGCCATAGGAAGCTCCATACGGCTCTCGAGGAAGGTCTTTGACCCGAGAATGGATCGGATCGACACCGTCTGGGGGTCTTTGTTGGGAACTTCGATGCCAATCGTGCCCTTGCCGGGGATAGGGGCGATTATGCGAATGCCGAGTGCAGCGAGGCTGAGGGCTATATCATCCTCGAGACGCTTGATCTTGGCAATGCGTATGCCCTCGGCCGGCACTATCTCATAGAGCGTGACAGTAGGCCCGACAGTGGCCTTTATTGATGAAATGGGTATGCCATAGTCGAGCAACGTTTTGGTTATCCGCTGCTGATTCTCCTCCTGCTCTTCAGCATCGACATTGTCGGTGCGCTGCTCGCGCTCGACAAGCAGATCGAGCGATGGCATCACATAGTGCGACAGGTCAAGACGAGGGTCATAGAGATCTGTTTCTGCCGCAACCTTCTCCAATGGTTCATCTGATGAAATTTCAGCGGACTCAATTTTAGGTGACTCAATGAGCATGCCACCGAGGGTGACTATCGCATCAGGAAGATCAAGATCAACCGGACGGTCATCTACCGACACTTCGTCATCATCGACAACCGGAATAACATCATCCATGTCGTCACTGACAGCCACCTCAGGCAGATCATTGTGGAAATCATCCGCATCCGCTGACGATTCATTTTCGCTCGGCTGCACCGGCGTACTTTCGTGCCCGACCACCTGATCAGCCATCCGCTCAGCAGCAGCTGCTGCCGCTGCCTCCCGCGCATCCTGCTCGGCCTTGAGACGACGCTCTTCCTCAGCAGCTGCACGCTCAAGCATCATACGGTGACGACGACGGACTAAAATGACGCGCAGTTTACGGAAACCTCTGTGAAGGGTTTTGAAAAACAGAATTGCCACCATTGCCACCATCAGCACCGAGACGCATACTGCGCCCCATATGCCAGCAACGTTGACCATCGATTCATTAAAGAAATGGCCATGACGACCGCCCCAATAGAAAACTGCACTGGTCTCATACGTGACGAGACCGAGAACTACTGACACGGCTACAGTCGTCAACAGGCAACGCATCGTAAACGGCCAGAAGCGGATCTTGCGTACCTTCAGCAACGCGAGACTAACCATGCCGATATAAAATATCATTATGAACGAGCCAACACCCATCCACTGAGATATGATCATTTCTGAAAGCCAGGCTCCAAGCGGCCCACCTGCATTTGATACGGTCTCAGGCGACTCGGCAAGCGCCGCGAACGTGTTGCTAAGTACTGAACTCTGGTCGTGCGCAACTTCAGCGAAATAAGATATGGTCACGACAAGCATGTAGACTGTGATCAGTCCGAGCAGTATACCAAAGAATATGCGTGTGCGGGGATCGCCAAAAAAACGTACGAAAGCGTTAGGACGATTTTTGACAGACTTGCCTGACGCAACCTTCTGACGCCCGTTAGCAGCCGTGGGAGCCGGGGCAGCAGGTCTGCGGCGTGACGGCTGAGCGACACGCTTGCGGTCTGTGGAAGGTTCTTTTCGCGGATTAACGGCCGCTGGCTTGTCAGGATTTACCCGAGAGGCTGACGGCTGATCTGCGCCATCGTCAGCCACAACAGGTTCGGCATCGGGACGCAGCGACGAAACCGGCTCATCCTCAAGGTCGAAAATGTCGGGATCGAAAGATTCGGGAGATATATTGAATTTATCCATCGGGTGTGCTTTGCTATATGAATACAAAGATACATTTTTTTTACGGCACTACACCCGACTATGGAAAAATTCGGGGGGATATGAAAATGAAGGCGTCCGGGAGGGTTGCTTCCGGACGCCTGGAGGG
>CANOUR010000022.1 GCA_947570265.1 uncultured Bacteroidales bacterium
TCTTCCAACACCGCCAGAACTGATATTTGAGGGCGGCAGCCAATCATTCCGAGACAGCCCCGAATTTAAAAATCTTCCGAAATGAACAGAGATAAACTACACAAAATAATAAGATGGATAATCGTCTTGACTATCCTGCTGATATGTTTCGCCAGTATTATAGAGACACTATCTATATCTATCTATTTTTTTCACAGTGGGGATTCTGTTGTCGGATCGACATATGCCTTTCTACCGACACCAGAGGCCATTTCCTCTCGTTTTACACTGATAATCTGCATCATATCTCCATTTTATGCGGCCAACCGATTCTTGGGATTCGTTCGAGTCCTTCCGGATGGCAAGACTTTTTCGGAACGATTGTGGAAGTGGATCGGATACCACGGCGTGCCATCATTGTCATTTAATATATTCTCTATTGTATCTCTTTTAATAATATTGTCCAGTCTCGTCAGCATTTTATATATAGTGACTTGTGTGATATTTTTGTTAGGCATACCTGCGTTTGTATTATTACAATTTATTGCAATTCCAGTGTATGGCATCGCATACACAGCTTTCGTCATCCTGAAAAAACTGTGTGTCGAGATATTCCGATTGATAAAGCCTGCGAAAGGTGTAATAAACGAGCCTGCGGTCAGTAAATGATCTTTGGCGGAGAAATAAAGCGAATTTCAAGAGAATTTTTTGGAAATGACACCGTAGTCTCATAGCAGTTTTTTGCGTAATTTTGCAGCCCTGATGAGATTGATGAAGGTCATATTATTGACAGTATTACTGTGTCTTTCGGCTTCTATGTCGCATGCGGAGGTTGCCGACTCGATAGGACGTCAGGAAAAGCGATCATCGACAGAATGGATCAAGCAACTTATAGCCAATGGATTTCACATAAATGACTCGACAGTGAACTATCCGCGGTTTCCGAAATTCTGTCTGAAAGTGTACAACTGGGGAGACCGCACATTCAATTCATATGACACAACATATGTAGTCAGCACCGGACGTAACTGGAAAGTGCAGGGCAAGAGCTTCAACTGGCTCGAGAACTATGCATTTCTGTTTCCGAAACACAACGAGGTGTTTTTGCGGAGCAACATCTACGCCGACATTGGCGGCTATCTGAGCTTTATGGCCGTGAGTGTGGGCTATATGTTCAATGCCAACGAACTGGTGAACGACCGCAACGACACACGGTCGATGTTTAATTTCAACTTCACATGCGCCCTGTTCAACATCGACTATACGAAGACCTACACCAAAGGAGGTGCGATCATACGCAAACTCGGCAACTACGACGACGGAAAGATGCTGCACATACCATTTGAGAGTGTGAACAACAGCACCGAGAGTCTTCAGGCCACATATTTTTTCGGCCACAGACGCTATAGCCATGCGGCAGCCTACTGCTATTCGAAGTATCAGCTGAAAAGTGCCGGATCGTGGATGGCCGGACTGTATTATCTGAGGCAAAACGTGTCTCTCGATTTCAATGGACTGCCGGCGGATATGGCCGAAGCAATTCCGATGGACAAACGGCTGTTTAAATTTCATTATACCGACTATACTCTTACAGCTGGCTACGGCTACAACTGGGCGATAAGCCCACGAAAATGGCTGCTGAATGTCACATTCCAGCAAGGAGTGGGCTACAAGCACACTCAGGAAGACAACACCGACAGCCGCCGGAGCATGATCGCCATCAACCCGATGGTGTCGGGGTCGGTTGTCTACAACCACAGAGCTCTTTTCGTAGCTCTGTTAGGCAGGTTCAACGGCCGATTTTATTTCAACGGCAATTACACTTTCTTCAACTCGCTCTCGACGGCACAGCTGACTGTCGGGGCACGATTCTGACTACAACAATGGACAGCAGCATACTGACAGCGGAAGAGACCCTGCGCTACGCCCGGCACACATCAATGCCTGACTTCGGCACTGACGGACAGCTGAGTCTAAAGCGGGCAAGCGTTCTTGTGATCGGCGCGGGCGGACTCGGTTCGCCGGTGCTGATGTATCTTGCCGCAGCCGGAGTGGGACACATCGGCATTGCTGACGGCGACCGCGTGGATCTGAGCAATCTGCAACGCCAGATCATTCACTCGACAGATGCCATAGGTCAACCCAAAGTGGAGAGCGCTGCCAAAGCTATACTTGGGCTGAACCCCAACCCCAGACTGACATTGCACCACAGATTCCTCACTCCGGACAATATAACCGACACAATCGCCGGATATGATTTCGTGGTCGACGCCACGGACAGTTTCGACTGCAAATTCATGATCAACGACGCATGCGTAGCAAGCGGAAAACCCTACAGTCATGGGGGAATATGGCACTATCAGGGACAGTTGATGACATGGACTCCGGGGCATGCATGTTACAGATGCTTGTTTGACTCAGCGCCGGCCATCGAGAAAACAAGCGGCCCCCTGGGGGTAATACCGGGAATAATCGGCACATTGCAGGCCGCCGAGGCGATAAAGTTTCTGACGGGCAAGGGTGAGCTGCTCACCGATACGTTGCTGACATTCGATGCCCTGTCGATGACATTCACGCGCATTCATGTGCCTGTCAGTGGCAGCCATCCGCATATAGGTTGACAAAGTTTGACTCCGTCGGAAATACTCCCGCTCGGCAAAGCAAAATTTCATTTTGTTTTGCTCTCGCTTATTCGTATTTTTGCAGTATATGAATGAAGCGATATCGCCATTCCGCCGTGGGGCTGACAACGGCTTCAAATTCGGCGCCTATCTGATAGCATTGTATGCCACATTGGTGGCCGGAAACAGCGTGCCTTTTCTCGGCCTGATATCTTTCGCCCTGATGGCGGGAGTGCCGGGGATAACCTACATGCTGCTACGACGCGACCACATGCTGCCGGAAGGGCCGAAAACTGTCGGAGCATTATGGATAGACGGTCTTATAATGTTCTTCGGGGGCGCACTGCTGGCCGGAGCGCTACTGACAGCCTATCTGAGCTGGATCGATCCCGATTACATAATGGACAGCATACGGACTACCGTGGATCTGTTGGAACAGTCGCCTGACTCTGATTCGCAACAGACAGCCGAGCAATTCCGCACAGCCATGGACAATGGCTTTAGCATCTCACCGGTGATATTCTCAATGACATTGGTGTGGATGACAGCCACTTCGGGATCGGTGCTGTCACTGATCATAGCGGCAGTGATCGTTCACAAGCGCCGCAACAAGAATAAACCGATCAATAACACTCCTCCTCAAATATAATTGATATGGACATCTCCGTCATCGTACCCCTGTACAACGAAGCCGAATCGCTCCCCGAGCTTGCGGCATGGATCGAGCGCGTGATGCGCGATAACTCATTCAGCTATGAAGTGTGGTTCATCGACGACGGGTCGACAGACAGCTCATGGCAGGTGATAGGTGAACTGTCGCGCAAGAACCCATCGATCAAAGGGGTGTCGTTTCGGCGCAACTACGGCAAATCACCAGCGCTGAACACCGGATTTGTGCGTGCGGAGGGCGATGTGGTGATCACCATGGACGCAGACTTGCAGGACTCTCCCGATGAGATTCCCGAATTATACCGCATGATCACGCAGGATGGGTATGACCTCGTGTCGGGTTGGAAGCAAAAGCGCTATGATCCGCTATCGAAGACTATTCCGACCAAACTGTTCAACGCCACTGCGCGCAAAGTGAGCGGCATAAACAATCTCCACGATTTCAACTGCGGATTGAAAGCCTACCGCAACGAGGTCGTGAAGCATATAGAGGTGTATGGCGACATGCACCGATACATACCCTACCTTGCCAAAAACGCCGGATTCGCACGCATCGGAGAGAAAGTGGTGAAGCATCAAGCACGTAAATACGGCACTACGAAGTTTGGACTCGACCGATTTGTCAACGGTTATCTCGACCTTGCGACACTATGGTTTACGGGCAAATTCGGGGCAAAACCGATGCATTTTTTCGGTCTTTTAGGCTCACTGATGTTCTTTATCGGATTTATCGCGGCAGCGGCCGTAGGTGCGATAAAATTATGGAATATGTATCATGGGCTGCAGTATTCGCTCGTCACCGACAGTCCATATTTCTACATCGCCCTTACAACGATGCTTCTCGGCACACAGCTCTTCCTCGCGGGATTTGTAGGCGAACTGGTGGTGCGCAACTCACCGCGCCGCAACAGCTACGAGATACGCAGCGAGATACGCCACTGACTCTGAAATATGATTAAAATAGAAAATAGCAGAGGCGATCTTTTGGGTCGCCTCTGCTGCATGTATAGGGGGTTATTGTGTATTATTCGTTGGTGATCAACGAGGGGGCTGTGCGAAGGAAAGAGTAGCCGAATCGGCGGCATGCCGCTTCCTCAAGCTCTTCGCGGTGTGCGGGATCGGCGATCGAGATGAGCAGACGAGCACGCTCGGCGAGGTTCTTGCCTTTGAGGTCGACGATACCGTGTTCGGTAACGATATAGTTGGCCTGGAAACGGGTTGTGACCACACCAGCACCGGGAGTGAGTACGGGTTTGATTTTTGTCTGACCCTTACCGGTTGTCGAGAGCATTGCGATGAACGACAGACCTCCTTCGCTGCGGCTCGAACCGTAGACAAAGTCCTGCTGGCCGCCTACGCCCGAGTATTGGCGTTCACCGATCGAATCGGCACAGATCTGTCCCGTAAGGTCGATCTCGATACACGAGTTAATCGACATGACGCGTGGATTCTGCGCAATGCGGAAAGGATCGTTTGTCCATGCGACATCCTTGAAGAGTATGTCCTCGTTATAGTCCATGAAGTCGTAGAGACCACGCGAACCGAGAGCGAGGGCTGCCACACTCTTGCCGGGAAGCACTTTCTTGAACGAGTTGTCGATGACTCCGCTCTGAAGCAGCGGCAACACACCGTCGGTGAGTGCCTCGGTGTGGAGACCGAGATGCTTGTGTCCCATGAGCGCACGAGCCACGGCGTTGGGAATTCCGCCAACACCGATCTGTATGGTAGCGCCATCGGGAATCCGCTCGGCAATGTAATTGCCGATTGCGATATCTTTTGCCGTAGGCTCTACGGTGGGCACCTCAACGAGAGGATCGGTAACCTCGACACATGCGTCGATCTTGGAGATGTGGATCACCGGATCGCCATAGCTGAACGGCATGCTGGGGTTGATCTGGGCTATGACCACTTTAGCAGTCTCTACGGCTGACACGGCGACGTCGGCCGACACACCGTAGCTGACAAATCCGTCCTTATCGGGCAGAGAGCAGTTGATCATTGCCACGTCCACCGGGCAAGTGCCATCGCGGAACAAGCCTGGCACCTGGCTGAGGAAACGGGGATTGGCGTTGCCATAACCTGCGTTGATCCATTCGCGCACGGCGTTGGAGATGAAGAATGCCTCGACAAGGAATGAATCGCGGAATTCGGGCTTGCAATAGGGAGCCACACGGCGAGCTACTGCAAAAATCTGATAAAGCGTGACATCACGGAGCTCGTGACCACGGCGGGTCATCGCGTCAACCAGCACTTCGGGAATCGATGCGCTGCCCTGAATGTAGACGTGATCGCCGCTCTTGATGAGTTTGACGGCCTCATCGGCCGACATGTACTTAGCGTTGTGCATAGATTTTTCTAAGAGCAAATTTGTGTTTGTTCATGGAATTTCTTGAGTCGCTGGGCAAGTGTGGCGATTGTGGCCTCATCGAGAAGCGAAACGCACACTCTGACACCATCCTGACGACTGCCTGTGCCGGGGAGCGAGATGGTGGCGATGCCATGCTGCAGCATCTTCTGCTGGAGCTGTGTCGAATCCATGCCCGGATAGCCGACGGTGAAGAAAAATCCGTCGCTGATGGGCTGATCCCCGTCCATTGCATAGACAATATGGAATCCGGCGTCGGCAAAAGCTTTCTTGGCCAATGCGGCACGATGACCATAGTCGCGGCTCTCGGCTACAAAGTCGAGAGTGCCGTCGGCAGCGGCGTCAAGCATGGCGGCCATGGCGTATTGCGCTGAATGCGCTGTGCCGGACGATGCTGCGTAGAGCACACCGAACACATATGCGTCGATGAAGCGGGGAATGCCGTAGAATTCCGCCAGATGCGTGTACTCGCGGTCGGCAACAGCCGGACTCATGCACACGAGGGCTATGCGTTGCCCGGCGTAGCTGAATATCTTTGATGCCGACAGGAGGATGATATAGTTGTCGGTATAGCGGGCGACTGTGGGAGGATATGGAGCCTTACCGGGCTGGCTGTAGTCGGTGCGGAAGTCCATGCCGAAATAGGCCACATCCTCGATAACGACCACATCGTGACGTGTGGCAGCCTTACCTATGATCTCAAGCTCACGCTCGGTGAGATTGGTCCATGCAGGATTGTTGGGGTTGCAATAGAGCATAGCCGTCACGCGACCGCTCGAGAGCGCCTTTTCGAGAGCGGCTTCGAGAGCCTCGCCACGGTGCTCATAGATATCGAACGATTCCTCTCTCAGACCAAGCAATTTGGCCTGATTGCGGTTTGCCGGGAATCCCGGATTAAGGAACAGGATTGTATCGCGTCCGGGCTGGCGCTGTCCGAGGAGCATGAAGACGGTGAAGCATCCTTGCATTGATCCTACCGTAGGGATGATGCAACGTGCCGGAATGTCTATGTCCATAAACGCCTTGATGAAGCGTTCTCCGGCATTTTTCAAACCAGGGAATCCGGAGATGTTGGGATACTGGTTGGGTATTCCGGCCTGAAGCGCTTTGATCTCGGCCTCGATACCGACTTTTGATGCCGGAAGGCCTGGATTGCCCATCTCGAGATGGACACAATCTTCCCCGGTGCGTCGCTCAAGCTCGGCTGCAAGCGAACATATCTGGCGTATGGTGGCACTCTCAAGATCCTTTATGCCACACTGCTTCATCGCAGCGGCAAAGGAGGTGTTGTCTACAGGAAACATCTTTTTACGCGCTATTTATCAGTTGGCCGACACGCGGTTTGCTGTTTCCGTCGCCAGCGCGAGACCTGCGCGGAAAGCCTTGATGTTGGATTCGATGATAGCCTCGCCTTTTGATGCGAAAATGCCTGCTATGGCATGTTCGATCTCTTCGGGGGTGATGCCGTCGATAAAGCGTGATGCAGCTCCCAGCAGAGCCATGTTGGCCGAGCGGGGCGATGCCACTTCCTTGGCCACTGTGTCGAAGTCGGCAGCGACTGTGTTGCCGAAAGCTGTGAGGCTGGCGGTGACTTCCTCCATTTCGGGATAGTTGTCGATGTTGACCACAGGGGTTGTGCCGGTCACAATCCATCCGTCGCGGCGGAGCAGCGGCAGATAGCGGAGAGCCTCCATGGGTTCGAGCGAAACGATGAGGTCGGCGCAACCGTTGCGGATGAGGTCGGATGCGATTGGTTCGGATGATATGCGCAGGCATGACTGCACATCACCGCCGCGCTGGCTCATGCCGTGAACTTCGGCCTGCTTGATGTAGAGACCTGCTTCGAGAGCGGCCTTGCCGAGGACGGTGGCGATCGAAAGGATGCCCTGACCGCCTACACCGGCTAATACTATATCTGCTTTCATGATATGATGATCGATAGTTGGTGGGATGAATGGGGTTGATGGCGAGGAGAGAGGTTAGAGCTGATCAGGCCTTGGCAGCCTGTTCCTTTGCCTTTGCCGAAGCATGGCGACGGGCTGTCTGGATGCACTCGCGGCGAGCCACGACCACTGACAGACCCTTGTGTGAGATCTCCTCACGAAGCAAAGCCTTCATCTCCTCGTGTGTGCGGGGATGCGAGTCGATCGTGCGTACATGAGCCGGATCAGCGCCGAGACCGATACAGATCTGCTCGATCTTGCCTGTGCCTTGCGAATCCTGTCCGCCGGTCATTCCGGTGGTGAGATTGTCAGATATAATAATGGTGACGGGGCTGTCCTCGTTGATAGCGTCAAGCAGACCTGTCATGCCCGAGTGGGTGAATGTGGAGTCGCCGATGATGGCCACTGCGGGATGCTGACCGGCGTCGGCCGCACCTTTGGCCATGGTGATTGAAGCACCCATGTCGACAACAGTGTCGATGGCGTTGAACGGTTTGAGCCAGCCGAGGGTGTAGCAACCTATGTCACCGAACACCTTTGCATTGTCGTGCTCGGCAAGCACATCGTTGAGTGCATGATAGACGTCGCGGTGTCCGCAGCCCTGGCAGAGCGCCGGCGGACGGGGCACAACGATCTGAGATGCGGGGTTGACATCAACCTTGAGGCTGCCGGCCAACTCGGGACGGAGCTGAACGAGACATGCCGCAACACTGTCGGGAGTGAGTTCGCCGGTGCGGTTGAGATGACCTGTCAGTTTGCCACACACGTTAAGTCCGCGGTTGAGATATCCGCGCAGTCTCTGCTCGATGAACGGCTGACCCTCCTCGATGACGAGGATGTTGCCGCCGGTTTCGTCAGCCAGACGGGCGAGCATCTTCTCAGGCATGGGATATTGCGAGATCTTTACCACCGGGAACGGGCATCCCTGGGGGAAAAGCTCGTTGAGATAGTTGGAAGCGATACCAGACACCACTATGCCGAGTGACTTGTCATCGCCGGGGATATAGCTGTTGAAAGGCGACTTCTCGCTCTCTTCAACCATGCGCTCGTGATCGGCAAGCAGTTCTTTATAGCGGACACGTGAATTGCCGGGCATGAGCACCCACTGGCGTGTCTTCTCGGGATATGTCAGCGGACGCTGCTCCGATGCCTCGACGGCAGTCTCGACAGTTCCGCGTGAATGGCTCAGACGGGTCACGAAACGGAATGTGACAGGTGTGCCTACACGCTCCGAAAGCTCGAAGCCATAGCGAGCCATGTCATAAGCCTCCTGCTGTGTCGAGGGCTCGAGAAGCGGCATGATGGCAAAGTCGGCATAGAAGCGCGAATCCTGCTCGTTCTGCGATGAATGCATCGAGGGATCATCAGCCACGGTTACAAGCAGACCGCCGTTCACTCCGGTGAAAGCCGAGTTGACATATGGGTCAGCGGCCACATTCAGGCCTACGTGTTTCATGGCAACAAGAGCGCGTTTGCCGCAGAAAGACATGCCGAGAGCTTCCTCCATGGCGGTCTTTTCGTTTGACGACCAACGAGAGTGTATGCCACGCTCTTTGGTCAGAGGATGTTGCTGGATGAATTCAAGTATTTCGGTTGAAGGTGTGCCGGGATAGGCGTAGCCACCCGAAAGTCCCGCATGAAGAGCTCCAAGGGCAAAAGCCTCGTCGCCGAGAAGCAGTTGTTTCGTCGTCATCTGTGTTTGAATGGTATTGTTTTTGAATCGCGGAAAACCCGCATTTATCTATTTCTACCCCCAAAGATAGGAATTATTCTGCAAATAAGCGTGTTTTCCTGCACAAAACCTGAAAATTTGCGCAAAATCATATGTTCTACAACACATTTAGGCAAATATCGCCAATCATTATCCGTTTTTCGCCCAACCGGCATCCACCACTCATCACGAAGTCTCGATCCAGCCCTATTGATCAGCCTAAGATTTTTTTTAGCATCGGCCGGAAAAAATTATGTAACTTTGCAGTTTCAAATCCGAACACATTCGCTACCATCCAACCATGAACTGGCTACTTGAACTCATAGGTCCCGGCAACGTCAATCTGGCGAGCACCATCGTACTCTACTCTTTTGTAATCTCCGCCGGAGTGTTTCTCGGCAAGCTGAAAATCGCCGGAGTGTCGCTTGGAGTGACATTTGTTCTGTTCGTGGGAGTGCTGATGGGACATTTCGGATACATCGTCAATCCTGAAGTGCTGAAATTCATCAGGGAATTCGGATTGATACTGTTCATTTTCTCGATAGGCCTGCAGGTGGGACCGAGCTTCTTCTCATCATTCAAGAAAGGCGGAGTGACGCTCAACATGCTGGCGGTGCTTGGAATAGTGCTCAACGTGGCCATAGTGCTGGCTATATATTACATCGACGGACAAACCGACATACCCGCACTCGTGGGTGTGATGTCGGGCGCCGTGACAAATACCCCCGGACTCGCGGCCGCACAGCAGACCGCCGACAATGCCGAGGCGATCAACATGATGGCCATGGGCTATGCGGCAGCATATCCGCTGGGCGTGATCGGCATCATCGCCGCCATGTTCATGATCAAAGGACTGTTCCGCATCAATGTCAACGACGAAATCGATAAAATCAACGCCGAACAGGCATCGGCACAACAAGCGCCCCACATCGTGACATTCGAGGTGACCAACGCACTGCTCGAAGGCAAAACATTGCTCGAACTCCACGACATCATCAAGTGTGAGTTTGTGATCTCGCGCATGATGGACGCCAAAGGACAATTCTACATTCCTAACGCACAGACGCGTCTGAGCATCGGCGAGAAGCTATACACCGTGCTGTCGCCCAACGACGAGGACAGATTCAAAGCCGTCGTAGGCCCGCAGGTGGAACTTGATTGGGAGACCGTACCCTGCCAGGTGGTGTCGCGCCGCGTACTGATCACCAAAAGCGAATACAACGGAGTGCAGCTCGGCTCGCTCAAATTGCGCGCCGGCTACAACCTCAACGCCACACGCGTAAACCGCGCCGGCGTCGATCTTCTCGCATCGCCCGGACTGCGGTTGCAGATGGGCGACCGACTGACTGTTGTCGGTGGCCTCAACGACATCAACCGACTGGCAGCACGCCTCGGCAACTCGCTCAAACGCCTCAACCAGCCCAACATCATCACCATTTTCGTGGGCATAATGCTCGGCATTATACTCGGATCGGTCAACCTCGGATTCGGCATGAAACTGGGACTCGCCGGCGGCCCGCTGGTCGTGGCTATCCTGCTGAGTCGCTTCGGCTACAAGCTCAAGCTCGTGACCTACACCTCCACATCGGCATCGCTGCTGATGCGTGAACTTGGCATATGCCTTTTCCTTGCATCGGTGGGCATATCCTCCGGCGCGGGATTTGCCGATACGGTATTCAACGTCACCGGCATGTGGTGGGTGATATGGGGCTTCATCATCACATTTGTGCCGCTCGTGGTGGTTGGATGCATAGCCCGCGGCGTATACAAGATCAACTATCTGACGATCATGGGTCTGTTCTCGGGTGGATACACCGATCCACCGGCACTGGCCTATGCCGGTGGCAGCACATCAAGCGACTCTCCTGCCGTGGCCTACTCGACAGTCTATCCTCTGACGATGTTCCTGCGTGTGGTGGCCGCCCAGATGCTGATATTATGCCTGTACAGCGCCTGACAGCACACTGTGCGCCACACAAGAGCAAAGTATCTGAAAAAAGTGTAAATTTGCGGAATCATGGAAAATCTGAACGCATACCCCGGTTTCTATGAGCTGGCGGCCACGCGATATTCATGCCGCAACTATCTGCCGAAACCTGTAGGCCGCGATCTTATCGCGGCGATCCTCGACACGGCGCGTCTGGCACCATCGGCCTGCAACCGCCAACCGTGGACATTTATCGTACTCGACTCCCGACAAGGCCGCCAGATGGTGCTCGACAGCTATCCGCGCGACTTCATCAAACCTGTCGGCACATTCATAGTGGCATGTGCCCGTCACAACGAATCGTGGCACAGGGCATCTGATGGCAAGGATCACGCCGACATCGACGTGGCCATAGCCGTCGAACACATATGTCTCGCCGCATCATCGCTCGGCCTGGGCTCATGCTGGATATGCAACTTCGATCATGTCGCGCTACACAGAGATCTGAAACTGCCTGCCGACACCGAACCGATAGCGATAATCCCGATAGGCTATCCCGACCCAGAAGCAAAACCATCGCCCAAAAAGCGGATGTCTCTCGACGAGATTGTCAGATGGGAAAATTCCTGAAACTGCTGGCCTCGGCCTTGATTGCCCCGGCGCTGCTGACCGGATGCAACACCGCCGGATGCACCGACAACCAGAACTCGCTTCCGCTTGCCGGTTTCTACTCCATGTCGACCGGCGAAGCGATCAGTGTCGACTCGATTGCCGTCTGGGGCGTAGGCGCTCCGGGAGACTCTTTGCTGCTGTCGGCATCGACATCGGCATCGCAGCTATATCTGCCACTGAGATCGTCGGCAGACGAAACGTCATTTTGTTTCGCGTATCGTCAGACAGCGCTCGACTACGAGGATTTTCAGGACACCATAACCATCAGCTACACATCACAGCCGTGGTTCATATCTGAAGACTGCGGCGCCGGCTACCGGCATACCATCACCAGCCTCAGACACACGTGCCATCTCATTGATTCCGTCGGGCTGACCGATTCCACCGTGACAAATATCGACCGCGAGATAATGCGGATATATTTCAGAACTGCCGACGCCGGGGAGGGCGACACGCAATGACCATCCGCACGATTGTCATGGCATTTTACATCGCCACCGCCATCCTACTGTGCACCGGAGCATCGGCTCAACGCAAGATCACGCCCGTGCAACCGGGCAAACCGAATCCCGAAGCCACCGACACACCACGCAAGCCCGACATGGACAAGCTTGCCCATTTTCAGGATGAGCAAGGCAACATCATTTTGGTCGATACCGTGACTGGTCAGGAATACGCCGACACACTGGCTCGTCGCATACCGCGCATGCAGTATCCGCTTATGCATTCACTCGACATAGGCGTGAACATCTGGGATCCGGTGATGCGCATATTCGGACAAAAATACGGCATCGCAGATGCATCGGTATCTCTGGGTCTGCACAACCGCTATTTCCCGACGTTCGAAGCAGGATTGTCAAAAACCGATGACACTCCAGCGGGGTCGAATTTCACATTTCGCTCAGGCATGGCGCCCTATTTCAAGATCGGTGCCGACTACAACTTCTTTTATAATTCCAATCCGGCATACCGCCTGATGGCCGGTGTGCGCTACGCACTGACCAACTTCAGCAGCTCGGTTGACGACGTGACGATCGACAACGGCTACTGGCCGGGGCAAGAGCATGTCAACTTCCCGTCGCAACGCATCACGGCAGGCTATCTCGAAGTGATGCTCACCCTGAGAGTGAAGATCGCAGGCCCGTTCATGATGGGATGGTCACTGAAATACCACACACTCCTGCATGAAAGCAAAGCCCAATATGGGCCACCTATGACCATTCCGGGATTTGGCAAGCGAAACAGTCCCATCACCGGAGCTTTCTCACTGATATATAGCTTCACACTGAACAAGCCACAGATAGAAACCGTTGAATGAGGTACAGTAACCGAAAAACGTCTTGACTGAATGAAACAGATAGCTATCATCGGAGCATCGTCCGGAATCGGACTGAAAGTGGCAGAAGAATTTGCCGCCATGGGCTGGCACGTGGCAGCAGCCGCACGCCGCAAGGAACCGCTTAAACAACTTAAGGAACGCTTTCCCGACAACGTGGTATACGAGACAATCGATGTGACGGCAGACGACGCCGTCGAACGTTTCTATCGATTGATCGAGCGCAACAACGGCATCGACATCGTGCTGATCGCCTCCGGCACAGGCTTCACCAATCCAACTCTCGAACTGAGCAAGGAAGTCACCACCCTCAACACCAATGTAGTCGGTTTCGCACGCATAGCGAGCGCCGCCTACCGCTACTTCGCATCAACCCGCAACAACGCACCCGGACGCATAGCCGCAATCACATCCGTGGCAGGGACAAAAGGCATCGGAGTGGCAGCGGCCTACAGCGCGTCAAAACGATTTCAACGCACCTATCTCGATGCCCTCGAGCAACTCGCCAACCGTCGTGGCGACAACATACGATTCACCGACATTCGACCCGGATTCATACGCACACCTTTGCTTGATCCCGAAAAAGACTATCCGCTGATCATGTCGGAGGAATATGCCGTACCGATGATCGTACATGCCATTTTGTCCGGAAAGCGTGTGGCAACAATCGACTGGCGCTGGCGGGTGATAAACGCGCTATGGTCGACCATTCCCACCAGGGCATGGGTGAAGATGCCCATAGGACTCTGAGACAACACCCTAAATATATAAACCTTAAAAACCTAACACCATGCCAATAGCAATTTGCAGCGACCATGCAGGCTACGAACTCAAGTCAGTAATCGAAGGCTATCTTGAATCGGGCGACCGCACCTATCGCGATTTCGGCACAAATTCAACCGAAAGCTGTGACTACCCCGATTTCGCGCATCCGTGCGCAATCGCAGTAGAGAATGGCGACTGCTACCCCGGAATCGCCATGTGCGGATCGGGCAACGGCATCGCCATGACACTCAACAAGCATCAGGGCATCCGCGCAGCCATTTGCTGGACTCCCGAGCTGGCTCGTCTGGCTCGCCAGCATAATGACGCCAATGTGCTCGTGCTTCCCGCACGATTCATCGATCAGGTGACAGCGCTCGAGATCGTCGACGCATTCCTCAACACCTCGTTCGAAGGTGGACGCCATCTGCGCCGCATAGCAAAAATACCGGCTCAGCAGCCCGAATAAAATCCTCACAACAACATTTTCACTCCGCCATTCCGACTAAACTTTTCGGAAGGCGGAGTGTCTTTATTATATATACATCTAATAATAACAGCTATGCGACTCCACCAACTCACAATAATTGCCATCGCCGCCACAATGCCGTTGTTAAGCGCATGCGGTGCATTGGTGGCAACCGACACATCGGGGTCTTTTTATGATCCCACCCTCGACTATTTCTATGGTGGACCGGTAACACCCCCTCCGCCTCCTCCACCACCGACACCCGGATATGGCTATGAACCAGACTGGAGCTACGGCCCATGGTGGGGTCAGCCAAGCACACCCCCTCCGCCACCATCACAAGGCAACCAGCGGCCAAACAGACCGCAGCAACCGCCTACAAACGACGCACCTCCGCAGAAGCCGATTCCGCAATTACCGTCGCAAGGTGGCAGCTTACGCCCGGGGGCATCCGGAAATCAGGGCAACACCTCCACCCCACAACCACAACCAAAACGAAACACCGGACGCCACTGACGCGCGCAGACAAACCGAGCGCCGGATCTCACGATTCGGCGCCCGATCTACTTGTTGATTAGTGTATACAGGGATGTTTCTTAAACCAGTTTATCTGCCATTAGATCTGTATTTGATCCTTATGACTGTGCAAAATTAGTGTTTTTCATCGATTCTACAAAACTTTAACTAAAAAATCGCTAATTTTACACGCCCTCATAGATGGCATTGCTGATTTTCGGCACAATTTTTGTTTTATAATCACTCGACAAACACCTAACAAACAATAAAAACTAACATGGAAAAAATTCAACCCGGAAAGTTCGTAGCCATGGGCTACACTCTCTATCAGATAAACCCCGACGGATCAGAAACCGCCGTTCATGAAACCGACCGTCAGGATCCCGAAAAAATCATCTTCGGCGTGACACCCGGCATGATCGCCCCCCTTGAGAAAGCGATCGACGGCATGGTATGCGGCGATACTTTCGATGTCACTGTCAAATCTGCCGAGGCATTCGGAGACTACGACAACGAACAGGTGGTGACTCTCGAAAAGGATATCTTTGTCGTTGACGGCAAATTCGATTCAGATGTGATCAAGACCGGCGCCCTTGTGCCCATGATGACAGCCGACGGATTCCGCATCAATGGCAAAGTGCTCGAAGTGACCGACAACGAAGTAAAGATGGACTTCAATCACCCACTTGCAGGCAAAGACGTCAGATTCAAAGGCGAGATACTCGAAGTGCGCGACGCAACCCCCGAAGAGCTTCAGCCCGCACACGGATGCGGCTGTGGTTGCGATCATGACCACTGCGGCGATGGCGACTGTGGCTGCGACAAAGGCGGCGATTGCGGCTGCGGCTGCAACTGATGCCTGTCTGCCGACATCATAACACTGCCCGACGGACTCCCATTCAAACGGAACTCCGCCGGGCAGTTCCTCAATGAAACACAAACGAAAAAACATGAAATCATCAGCGATAAAAATCATAGCCGCAGGCGTGATAGCCGCAGGCATGGCCGTGCTTGGGCTTTTGCTCAAGAGTGGTATCGACAATATCGCGTTTCGCGACCGCGAGGTGACAGTGCGCGGACTCGCCGAGCGCGAAGTGCAGGCCGATCTTGTGACATGGCCTATCACCTACTCGCTCGCAGGCAACGACCTCCAGACCATTTACGACCGTGTGAGCGCAAACAACAATGCCATTGTTAAATTTCTGACATCCAACGGCATCAGTGCCGACGAGATATCCGTAAATCCACCTGACGCCTACGACGCATCATCGAACCGCTACAGTTCGTCGGCATTTCAATACAACTATTCGATCAACTGCACCGTCACAGTGACCACACGTAAAGTCGCCAAAGTGCGCGAGCTGCTGAACCGTCAGTCTGAACTGCTCAAAGAGGGCATAGCCTTCTCCAATTCCTATATCAACTATCAGTTCACCGGGCTCAACAAGATCAAACCCGAGATGATAGCCGAAGCCACGAAAAACGCCCGGTCGGCGGCACAGCAGTTTGCAGCCGACAGCGACAGTCGCGTCGGAAAGATAAAAACCGCATCCCAGGGGCAGTTCTCGATCGACGACAGCGACTCATCGACCCCGTTCATCAAAAAAGTAAGGGTAGTGTCGACTATTGTTTACTATCTTGAGGATTAATTTGTAAATTTGCACAGTTAACCTGCACAGCATGAAAATAGTAAATTTTGCCGACACACCATCGCTCGTTAGCCAGTACATGAGCGAGCTCCGCGACACCGGCGTGCAGCGCGATCCCCTGCGCTTCCGCCGCAACCTCGAGCGCATAGGTGAGATCATGGCTTATGAGATATCAAAGACAATGCGCTTCCGCACCGTGCCGGTGGAGACTCCGCTCGCCACAGCGCAGTGTCAGGTGATAGACGAAAAAGTGGTGCTCGGCACGATTTTTCGCGCCGGAGTGCCTTTCCACAAAGGCTTTCTCGACTATTTCGACCGCGCGCAAAATGCATTTGTGTCGGCTTACCGCAAATACAACGACAAAGATAGCTTCGATGTGTTCATCGAATACATCGCATCGCCACGCCTCGACGGCAAGACACTGATCATCGCCGACCCGATGCTTGCGACAGGCTCTTCGATGGAGCTGAGCTACCGCGCATTGCTCACCAAAGGCGAGCCTTCACACATACACGTGGCATCAGTGATCGCTTCGCAGGCTGCAATCGACTTTATCAAAGCCAATTTCCCGGACGATCGCACCACTGTGTGGACAGGAGTTATCGATCCTGAAATCAACTCTCACTCCTACATCGTGCCCGGTTTGGGCGATGCAGGTGATCTTGCCTACGGAGAAAAAGAATGATCCGACTGCTCCGAAACAGAGCGACCACAATCGCCATGGCAGCACTGCTGGCAGTGTTGGCAGTGTCGTGCCGCATAAGCTATAAATTCAATGGTGCGGCTTTGGACTACAACGTCTACCGCACTGTGCACATCGGCCAATTCCCGATCCGCGCAGCACTGGTGTATCCTCCGCTCCAGCAGACATTCGAGAACGACCTGACCGACTACATAAGCCGAAACACCCGCCTGCAAGTCACCGATGGGGCTGCCGACCTCGAGATCGAGGGTGAGATCACAGGCTATAGCCTATCTCCGCAAGCCGTCACCGAAAATGCATATGCATCGCAGACCCGACTGACTATACAGGTACGCGTCAGATACACCGATAACAAACAGGAAAACAAGGATGTCGACCAGACATTCAGCGCCTACCGCGACTTCGACTCATCACAGATGCTCACCGATGTGCAGGATGAGCTGATCGAACAGATCTCCGATGAACTTGTCAACCTGATTTTCAACGCCACCCTTGGAGACTGGTGATACAAGACCTACACCATGAACGCATCACCGCAACTACAAACATTCCTCGAAACATTGCGTGACCCGTCGCTCACACCCGACAGATCCATTGTCGAGAGCCTCGCACAGACGGCTCCGTGGTTCTCACTGCCGGCAGCAATCAGACTGCAACGCGCCATCAACAATGGAACGGCACTCGATAGCGACGAATCGTCACGCCTGCAAATGCGTGTGGCGCTCAGCTCTCCGTCCGGACATGCAATGGCCATGCTCGCAGACCGCGATTCACAGACATGGGCGGCATTTTATCCGGCCGATGACACGCCGTCGCGACCTGACACATGCGATGCGATCACAACTTTTCTCGAGACATACGGCCACGGCGACACCCCCGAAGACGATGCTCTGCTCGAACGTCTGATCTTCAATCCCCAGCCCGACTATGCCTCGGTGCTTGAAGAAGAATATGGCGATGAGGCAGTTTCATCACCGGCCACAGATGAACAGACGGCACTGATCGATGCTTTCCTCGCCAAACCACATCGTCTCGAACCCGAGCCTGCAACCGCGCCGCCTCAACCGGCGAAACCCGTTACAACGCAAGCGCAACAAACCACATCGTCAGACCCTCCTCTGAGCGAATCACTGGCCAAAATCTACATACGCCAGCAACGCTATGACAAGGCATATGAGATAATCAGCAACTTAAATTTGAATTTTCACGAAAAAAGTGCTTACTTTGCAGACCAAATGCGTTTTCTGCAAAAACTTATGCTGAACAGACGCTACTCCAAACCTGATACAGAAACAAAATAAACCACTCAATAAACAATGTACCCACTTCTTATTGTCCTGACAATCATAGCAGCGATCCTGCTGATTTGCGTAGTGCTCATCCAGAAGTCGAAAGGCGGCGGTCTGTCATCGTCGTTTGCCGGCTCCAACCAGATCATGGGCGTGCGCCGCACAAACTCATTCATTGAGAAAGTGACATGGATTCTTGCCGGTGCTATCGCTGTGTTTGCGATCCTCTCTGTGTTTTTCATGCCCAACCGTGGCGAGACAGGTGCACGAGTGACAGCCCCTGCAGCACAGGAGCAAACAACTCCCGCCGATTTCAGCACCCCCGCGCCTCAGGAAGCTCCTGCTACCGCGCCTACCGCCCCTGCTGCGCCTGCCGCTGAATAATCTATCCGACGGCTTGCAATAAACCCATAAAGCTCCGCTCTGCGACATCGAAGCAGATGTGGAGCTTTTCTCTATGCAAATCGTTAGATTTAGCGAATTTTTGCGTAATTTTGCACCCGATTATGACTACTCCACTCGAAGCAATCCGACAGCGCATACGTCCGGAACTTGAACGGCTCAACCAGCACATCGCTTCATCGCTCGCGTCAGACAACGAACTGATGAACCGCGTGATCGACGGCTATCTCGCATCGAAAGGCAAGCAGATCAGGCCTGTGTTGGTGCTTTTGAGCGCCCGGCTGTTTGCAGGAGCGGTCACAGAGCGTGCTGTGCGTGCAGCCGCAGCCGTGGAAATGCTCCACAACGCCACCCTGATCCACGACGACGTGGTTGATGATAGCGACAAGCGCCGTGGACATCCGACGATCAATAGCGTTTGGGACAACCATATAGCGGTGCTGATGGGCGACTTCTTCACATCATCGGCGCTGAAGGAGGCTATCAGCACATGCGACTTGCGCATTGTCAGCGCACTTGCCTCGCTCGGCTGCGAGCTTTCGGTCGGAGAAATGGATCAGATCTACAACGCACGTTTCCATCAACTGAACGAAGAATCCTACTTCACGGTGATAGCCCGAAAGACCGCATCGCTGTTCGTGGCATGTGTGGAAATGGGGGCTTATGCCGTAGGGGTTTCCGACGACGACCCACGATTGGCCGCGCTGCGTGAGTTCACACGCCGACTCGGACTGTGCTTCCAGATCAAAGATGATATTTTCGACTATTTCGATGAAGGCCGCATAGGCAAGCCCACCGGAAATGACCTGAGAGAAGGGAAAGTGACATTGCCTCTGCTGCATGCGCTCACGGCATCAGACCATCCACGCCGCGAAGAAATGGCGGCTATAGCCTCTAAAGAAGATTTGGGAGCCGATGAAATATCGGATCTGATCGCATTTGCAAAAGAAGCCGGCGGAATAGAGTATGCCTACGCAACCATGAACCGCCTGCGCGACGAGGCTGTGGACATATTAAACGATGCACATGCGGGAGCAGAGGGCAAAGCCCTGATTTCACTGCTCGACTTCATCATCACACGCGACAACTGACTTCCGCAACAATAAGCGAGCCATTAAATTAACGACCGCGCTGCCCGATGGGTAGCGCGGTCGCTCTTATAGTTTACCGCAAACGGTTTATGCTTCGGGATGAGGGCCGGCAGCCACGAGAGCCTTGCCAGCGGGGTTGTCCTCAAACTTCTTGAAGTTTGCCACAAACATATCGGCGAGCTTGCCAGCCTTGGTGTACCACTCCTGAGCATCGGCATAGGTGTCGCGGGGATCGAGGATCTTGGGATCGACACCGGGAAGCTCGGTGGGGATTGTGAAATTGAAGATAGGAAGCTCCTTGGTGGGGGCGCTGAGGATCGCACCATCGAGGATATTGTCGATGATACCACGTGTATCGCGGATCGAGATACGCTTGCCGGTGCCGTTCCAACCGGTGTTTACCAGATAAGCCTTGGCACCGCTCTTTTCCATGCGCTTAACCAGTTCCTCGGCATATTTTGTAGGATGGAGGCTGAGGAATGCCGCACCGAAGCATGCCGAGAATGTGGGGGTAGGCTCGGTGATGCCACGCTCTGTGCCGGCGAGCTTCGATGTGAATCCCGAGAGGAAGTAGTATTTGGTCTGCTCGGGTGTCAGGATCGAAACAGGAGGAAGCACGCCGAATGCGTCGGCCGACAGGAAGATGACGTTCTTGGCGGCAGGTCCGCGGCTGGGCTTGACGATATTCTTGATATGGTCGATGGGATATGATACTCGGGTGTTCTCGGTGACAGACTTGTCGGTGAAATCGATATGGCCTTCGGCATCGACTGTGACGTTCTCGAGAAGTGCGTCGCGTGTGATAGCACCGTAGATCTCGGGCTCGGCGTCTTTGTCGAGGTTGATCACCTTTGCATAGCAGCCGCCTTCGTAGTTGAACACACCGTTGTCGTCCCAGCCGTGTTCGTCGTCACCGATGAGCAGACGCTTGGGGTCGGTCGACAGTGTGGTCTTGCCAGTACCCGAAAGACCGAAGAAGATAGCGGTGTTCTCGCCCTTGAGGTCGGTATTGGCCGAGCAGTGCATCGAAGCGATGCCACGGAGAGGATTGTAGTAGTTCATGATCGAGAACATGCCTTTTTTCATCTCGCCGCCATACCAGGTGTTGATGATGAGCTGCATGCGCTCGGTGAGGTTGAATGCCACACATGTCTCGGAGTTGATGCCCAGTTCCTTCCAGTTCTCAACTTTTGCCTTGGATGCGTTGAGCACCACGAAGTCGGGGGTGAAGTCCTTGAGCTCCTCCTCGGTAGGGCGGATGAACATATTGGTGACGAAGTGAGCCTGCCATGCTACTTCCATGATAAAACGCACTGCCATGCGAGTGTCCTTGTTTGTGCCGCAGAAAGCATCGACAACATAGAGAGTCTTATCTGAAAGCTCCTTGTCGGCGATTTTCTTGAGGGCATCCCAAGTCGCAGGGGTGATGGGCTTGTTGTCGTTCTTATATCCTTCGGTAGTCCACCAGATGGTGTTGGCGCTTGTGTCGTCTTTTACAAAGAATTTGTCTTTGGGAGAACGGCCGGTGTAGATACCGGTCATCACGTTGACCGCACCGAGCTCGGTCTGCTGTCCTTTCTCATATCCTTCGAGACCCGGTTTTGTCTCGTCAATGAAAAGCTGATCATAGCTGGGGTTGTGGATCACCGTAGCTCCGGCGATGCCATACTTTGAAAGATCAATTGTACTCATTTGGTTACTGTTATATAATTGTAGTGTAATAATTCCCGTACTGTTTTTTCGACAATGCAAAATTAGCTGTTTTTTATCTGACGGTGTCAATAAAATAAGGAAATTTTTCCATATTAAGCTTTTTTCACTGTTATCCCGGCGATGCCCCGCAGGGCATCCGGGGACTGCTAAGACAACGTATCGGCAATCGCTAATGTTGAGCGCTTTAATATTAATTAATGCTGATGATGCAAGCGCAAAACGACAACGGCCGAGCCTCGTCACCATGATTTGCACAGCAATCGCCGGACACAGGTGGATATTGCAGCATGGCTATTGGCAAATTTGGCGATTTTTATGCCACAATGAGGCCATAGGTACGAAAATATTGTCTATTTTTGCGCATGGTGTGTCATCTGCACCATCATTAAACGAGCTATCCATGGATAAATCAGTCAAACTGTCGCAGCTTGCGGCTTTGAGAAATTTCGTAAGCGAATATAGCGCACTGGGGCAAGATTATATCTTCAGCCACATATCTTCGAGCACACGCCTCGGGCAGACGCGCCAAGGGCCGGTGAGAATCGACGGTCTGACGTGGATATTGTGCATGCGCGGCTCGATGGTGGTCGATGTCAATCTCAACAGGTGCGAGCTGACTGAAAATTCCATGATGATGACCGGATCAGACACGATCATAGAACTTAAGGAGGTAGACTGGAACACGATCGACGCTTATATATTGTTTGTGTCGCCGGAGTTCATGCGCAACACAAATATCGATCCCAATGTGATTTCGTCGGTGCCTATGCCCCAGTCGATCCACAAGTCGCCTGTGATGAAGATCTCCCAGGATGAGAGCCGCCTGATGCAAAAGTATTTCGATCTCGTGCATCTCAACACCACAGGCAATGTCGATGATCTCTACGTCAGGTCGATTTCGCGCTGCCTGATCTCGGCACTGTGCTACCAGGTGATACAGTTCGCGACCAAGCGCCTCAAGCAGGAAGAGCCTCAGCGACCGCGGACACGGCGCACGACATATGTCAACGACTTCATACAGCTTGTCCACCATCATCATCTGAAAGAGCGCTCCGTGTCCTTTTATGCCAGCAAACTGTTTATCTCGCCGAAATATCTGTCACTGATAATCAAGGAGGCGACAGGACGCAGCGCAGCCGAATGGATCGACGAGTTCGTGATTCTCGAAGCCAAGAACATGCTCCGTTTCTCGGGCAAAAACATACAGCAGGTTGCGTATGAACTGAACTTTCCCAACCAGTCATCGTTTGGTAAGTACTTCAAGCATCTGACAGGCATGTCGCCGAGTGAATATCAGCGCAGCTGACACCGGTAAAAAATATCTTACATGTCATAATTGAGGTTAAAAGCCGGTGCTTTTTGAGTGCCGGGGTGTTATTTTTTATGCTGACGGCAGATTTTTTTAGTAAATTTGCAGCCTGCTTTCGCGTAATGCCGACAGAACGTCAGGGTCGGTGTTAAGTTATCATTAACTACAAATAGATTACAAATTTATGAGTAAAGAAAAAAAGTTCTTGACCTGTGACGGTAATCAGGCCGCAGCGCATATCTCGTATATGTTTACTGAAGTTGCCGCGATTTACCCCATCACCCCGTCGTCAACCATGGCTGAATATGTTGACGAATGGGCATCAGCAGGACGCAAAAACATCTTCGGCGAGACCGTAATGGTCCAGGAAATGCAGAGCGAAGGTGGAGCCGCAGGCGCACTGCATGGCTCGCTTCAGGCCGGTGCCCTCACCACGACATATACCGCCTCGCAGGGTCTGCTACTCATGATCCCCAATATGTACAAGATCGCAGGCGAGCTTCTACCGAGCGTGTTCCACGTGTCGGCACGTACGATCGCCAGCAACACGTTGTCGATTTTCGGAGACCATCAGGATGTGATGGCATGCCGCCAGACCGGTTTCGCCATGCTTGCCGAGGGTTCGGTGCAGGAGGTGATGGATCTGTCGGCTGTAGCCCATCTTGCTGCACTGCGCAGCCGTGTGCCGTTTCTGAACTTCTTCGACGGATTCCGCACAAGCCACGAGATACAGAAGATCGAGATGCTCGAGCAGGAGGATCTTGAGCCGCTTGTTGACCGCGATGCGCTCAAGGCGTTCCGCGACAGGGCGCTGAATCCTGAGAATCCCGAGGCACGCGGCATGGCTGAGAACTCGGATGTGTGGTTTCAGCACCGTGAATCGGAGAACAAATTCTATGATGCCGTTCCGGATATCGTAGAGGACTACATGGGTGAGATCAGCAAGATCACAGGCCGGGAATATCACCTGTTCAACTATTACGGTCATCCCGAGGCAGACCGGGTGATCATAGCCATGGGTTCGGTCACTCAGGCCGCGCAGGAGGCTATCGACCACATGATGTCGAATGGAGAGAAAGTGGGACTGGTTTCGGTGCATCTGTACCGACCGTTCTCGGCCAAGCATCTGCTGAAAGTGATTCCGCAGACTGTAAAGCGTATCGCCGTGCTCGACCGCACAAAAGAGCCGGGTGCAGGCGGCGAGCCTCTGTATCTGGATGTGGTGGAGAGCTATAATGGCGTGGCCAACGCTCCCAGGATCGTGGCAGGCCGATTTGGTCTGGCCTCGAAAGACACCACTCCGGTGCTGATCATATCGGTGTTCGAGAATCTCGCGCTTCCTGAGCCGAAGAACCATTTCACACTCGGCATCGTCGACGATGTGACATTCCTGTCGCTTCCTCCGAAAGAAGAGGTGGCTCTGGGTGATCCGTCGACATACGAGGCGAAGTTCTATGGTCTGGGCGCTGACGGCACTGTAGGCGCCAACAAGAACTCGATCAAGATCATCGGTGAGAACACAGACAAATATTGTCAGGCATATTTCGCTTACGATTCAAAGAAATCGGGCGGTTTCACCTGCTCGCACCTGCGTTTCGGGGACAAGCCGATCCGCTCGACATATCTTGTGAACACCCCCAACTTCGTCGCATGCCATGTGCAGGCCTATCTGCATATGTATGATGTGACCCGCGGACTGCGCAAGAACGGAACGTTCCTGCTCAACACGATCTGGGAGGGTGATGAACTGGCGGCCAATCTGCCTGCGAAAGTGAAGAAATATTTCGCTGACAACAATATCACCGTCTACTACATAAATGCGACCAAGATAGCGCAGGAGATCGGGCTCGGCAACCGCACGAACACGATATTGCAGAGTGCATTCTTCCGCATCACGGAGGTGATTCCGGTTGATCTGGCCATAGAGCAGATGAAGAAATTCATCGTAAAGAGCTATGGCAAGAAGGGTCAGGATGTGGTGGACAAGAACTATTCGGCTGTCGACCGTGGCGGCGAATACAAGCGTCTGCCTGTCGATCCGGCATGGAGCAATCTGGAGGCCGAGAAGCCTGAGGCCAACCACGATCCGGAGTTTATCAACAAGATCGTACGCCCGATCAACGCACAGGATGGCGACCTGCTAAAAGTGAGCGACTTCACCGGATTTGAGGATGGCACATGGCAACATGGCACAGCGCGGTATGAGAAGCGAGGTGTGGCCACGTTCGTTCCGGAATGGAAAGAGGAGAACTGCATACAGTGTAACCGATGCGCATATGTGTGTCCGCATGCCTCGATACGTCCGTTTGTGCTCGACAGCAAAGAGATGGCCGCCGCACCATTCGGCGAGGATGCCACTCTGCCGGCGATGGGCAAACAGTTTGAGGGAATGCGCTTCATGCAGGCTGTCGATGTGCTCGACTGTCTCGGATGCGGCAACTGCGTGGCAGTGTGTCCGGGCAAGAAGGGTGTGAAAGCCCTCGAGATGAAGCCGCTTGAAACCCAGCTCGATGTCCAGAACGAGTGGGACTACTGCTATGACCATGTTGCCTCGAAGCAGCACCTTGTCGACACAAAAGCGAATGTGAAGAACAGCCAGTTTGCCACACCGCTGTTTGAATTCTCGGGCGCATGCTCGGGATGTGGCGAGACCCCCTATGTGAAGCTCATTTCGCAGCTTTATGGCGATCATGAGATGGTGGCCAACGCCACAGGATGCTCGTCGATCTACTCAGGCTCTGTGCCTTCGACACCCTATACGGTCAATGCCGACGGCCGCGGCCCATCGTGGGGCAACTCACTGTTTGAGGATTTCGCCGAGTTCGGCCTTGGCATGAAGTTGGCTACAAACAAGATACGTTCACGCGTGGCAGACCGCTTCGCCGATATACTCGGTTGCGACAAGTGCAGCCAGGAGATGAAGGATCTTGCGCAGCTGTGGCTTGACAACCGCGATGACGCCGCCATCACCCGAGAGGTAGCTGACAAGATCGTGCCGATGTGCGAGGCCTGTGGATGCGACGCATGCAAGGGGCTGCTCGAGATAAAGCAATATATCGCCAGCCGCTCGCAGTGGATCATAGCCGGCGACGGTGCTGCCTACGACATCGGGTTCGGTGGTCTTGACCATGTGCTTGCATCGGGCGAGAACATCAATATCATCGTGCTCGACACGGAGGTTTACTCGAATACCGGCGGACAGGCGTCGAAAGCGACCCCGATGGGTGCGATAGCCAAGTTCGCGGCAAGCGGCAAGCGCATACGCAAGAAAGATCTCGGACTGATCGCGTCGACATATGGCTATGTCTATGTGGCACAGGTGGCGATGGGTGCTGATCAAGCCCAGACGCTGAAGGCTATACGTGAGGCCGAGGCTTACGACGGCCCGTCGCTGATCATAGCCTACAGCCCGTGTATCAACCACGGCATACGCAAGGGTATGGGTCATGCGCAACAGGAGCAGCAGGAGGCTGTGGCATGCGGCTACTGGCATCTGTGGCGCTACAATCCGGCACTTGAGGCCGAGGGAAAGAACCCGTTCACCCTCGACAGCAAGGCACCCGACTGGGACAAGTTCTCGGACTTCCTGAAAGGAGAGGTACGCTACTCGTCGGTGATGAAGCAGTATCCGGCCGAGGCCGAGGAGCTGTTCGAGGCAGCCAAGCGAAACGCACAGTGGCGTTACAACAACTACCGCCGCCTGGCGCGCCAGCAGTGGGGACAAGATCCCGACGAGGCGTAAGAACCACGGCTCAGACGCATCATATATTTCAGGGGCGGACATCACAAGGTGTCCGCCCTTGTTGCAATATGTGAGCATCGAAAATTCACATGTATTTTTCAGAGTGCTGAAAAATTAGTTATATTTGCCAAATAACGGAATAATACCATGATACGAGCCTTATTTTTACTGACCCTGACGCTTTGCGCGTCCATCTCCATCAATGCGAGCGAATCATCGACAACGACGCAGAATGTGGAAGACAGCGTATACACCAATGTTGAAAAAATGCCTGTGTTTCCGGGAGGAGAAACGGGCTTGATGAGATTCTTGAGCGAAAACGTGAGATATCCAGTCGAGGCGATGGTGTCAAACATCCAGGGACGTGTGGTGGTGCGATTTGTCGTAACCAAGACCGGCGGCATAGGAGACACTGAAGTGTTGCGCAGTGTACATCCGGATCTGGATATGGAGGCAATCAGAGTAGTCAAGGCGTTGCCCGGATTCATTCCGGCCGAATCAGAAGGCAAGGTAGTGAACGCGTGGTATACAATACCCGTCAATTTCAAAATGATCGACAGGCCATTCAGACCTAAACAATCGAGGCGGTGAGGACGTTGTGATAGATAAACAATCACAACCACACTGCTTCGACTATGATACGCAAGACTGCAATCGCACTACTGCTCGCAGGAACGGCCTACGGCACTGCTGACGCACAGTTTTTCTCGGTAAACGCCGGTACGGACGGCTTCAACATGCATCTGTCGGGGTTTCTGCCGTCGACGAACCATCACGTGGTGGTGGCACCTGCTCCGCATGTAGTGGTGCCTCTGCGGCCGGGCTACGTAATGGATGAGCCTCGCCGTGTTCATAAAGCCATAAAAAAAGCACGCAAGGCTTACCGCAAAGAAATGAAGCGATCGGCACGTTACAGCGCGCCATATTATTTCCCGGTTGTGGTGATCGACGACGATTTTGATGACGATTACGAGGAATATCTCGAGGATCTTCACAAAGCCCGCAAGAAAGCATATAAAAAGGCGTATAAGAAATACAAAAAGCACCACAAGCGCCATCACCACGATGATGACGATGATTGATTGAATCCACTATGTCAATGTACGCTCGCTGCCGTTTTCGCTTTAGGCGGCGGGGGCAGCTGCCGCGTAGACAGGTACGATGTCAGAGTGATGAGGTATGAGGTGGGGGCGCTTGGGTGGGTCTCCACTGCTTTTGTTGTATAGGCTGACTTTGGGGACTGTGGCTTTCTTCCTGCGGATGACAGGTGGAGAGGCGGGGAGGTTGGTGGCGAGGGTGTCGAGCGCGAGGGTGG
>CANOUR010000023.1 GCA_947570265.1 uncultured Bacteroidales bacterium
TGGCTTCCTGCTGACGCGACATGGGTCGGCCGTACCACTTGCGGAAGTGGTAGCCCAGTGGGGGCGAGCCGGGCGGGAGGCTGCGGCGTATGTCGCGGACGGTCGGGAGCATGGTTTGCTTTTGGCTTTGCCGCGAAGATAGGACACGCATGATGCCTGTGACCGACATCGTGCGCGATTTTTAGCTGATTTAGTTTTTTACGACATGGTGTGTGCGGTGGATGCGAGAGCCTGTAATATAAAAAGAGAATCCCGCCAGGGCGGAAGCCGAGGCGGGCAAGAGGAGGTTATCGAAATATCGGGGTGACTTTTTTAATGAAGTCTGAAAAATCCTTCTCTTGTCTATTACAACGTACGCGCCGCGAAAAAGTTTGTTTCGCGGCGCGTGATTACAAAAAGATCGGGATTTTTTACGAGAACAGGGGCGATGGATAGGTGCCATCGGCATGGAGTGATGCAAATTTCTCGACAACGCCGGGTCGGTCGGCTGCGTAGGTGACACCGAACCATTTGCTATCGGTGTCGAGCACTTTCACTGTTGCTTCGCCACTGCGGATGAGGGCGTCGACCGCTGTGGGAATATAGTATTCGGACTTGGGTTCGTCGATGTGTTTATCGAGGAATTTGCGGAATTCTCGATCGCTGAAATCAAAATAATCGGGAGTGAATCCCCAAAGATTCATCGACACGGGAGTGTTGGCCGGGATCGACACGGTATTTCCGGTTTCGTCGGTGAAATCGACTGTCTTGTCGGGGCCGAAGTGGATGTCGGTGCGCTCGGTGACGGATGCGAGCATGCCGTTTTCGGTGCGGCACACGCCACGTGCAACTGATCCGTTCTCGGTCATTGTGTTGCCTACACGGAAACCGACCATGCAGTAGTCGCCTTTGCGACCATCACGCGGACGCTTGAGTTCCTCGGCAATGACGCGGAATGCGTCGCGGCCATAGAAATCGTCGGCATTGATGACGGCGAACGGTTCGTTGATGACATCCTTGGCCATGAGCACGGCGTGGTTTGTGCCCCAAGGCTTGACACGGTCGGCGGGAGGGTTGTAACCCTCGGGGAGGGCGTCGATTGCCTGGAAGACGACTTCGACGGGGATATGTCCCTGATATTTGGCAAGCACTTTCTGACGGAAATCGTCTTCGAAGTCTTTTCGGATTACAAACACGATCTTGCCGAATCCGGCCTGGATGGCGTCGTAGATCGAATAGTCCATGATGGTCTCACCGCCCGGGCCGAGTGGGTCGAGCTGTTTGAGGCCACCGTAACGGCTACCCATGCCGGCAGCCAAAACGTACAGCGTTATCATAGATGAGGTTAAGTGAGTGAGTGAGTGATTTATCCGTTGAGATCGCGCGGGATGGCTACCAGATGCTTGTCGACGGAGTTGATGAATGAGATGATGTTGTCGCGCAACTCGGATGGTTCGACGTCGGCCTCGATGCGTTTGAGGGCATTGAACACCGATGTCTGTGTCTGATAGAGATGGCGATAGCATTTGGCGGCATCGTCGATCTGCTCGGTGGTGAATCCGTGTTTCTGCATCACATAGGCATTGACACCGAAAAATTCGACCGGGTTGTGAGCCACGATGACGTAGGGGGGGACATTAGATCCGACGCGGCATCCGCCCTTGACGAGCACCCAGTCGGAGACCCGGCAATTTTCATGGACAATCACGCCGGAAGAGAGGATGGAGCACTCCCCTATCACGGTGTTGCCTGCGAGAGCGACGCCGTTGCCAAGCACACAGCGTCCTTTCAGCACTGAGTCGTGACCGATGTGGCTCTGCGCCATTACAAAGCAGCCGTCGCCGATGGTTGTGCCGCCATCGGGATGTATGCCGCGGTTGATGATCACATGCTCGCGGATGACATTGTTGTTGCCGATATGGCAGTATGTCTTTTCGCCTTTCCACCGGAAATCCTGAGGATCGGCGCCAATGACACACCCTTGGTAGATCTTGTTGTTTGCTCCCATGCGTGTGCCACCGACAATGGCGGCATAGGGCATGATTTCGCAACCGTCGCCGATCTCAACGTCGGCATCGATATAGGCAAACGGATGGATTGTGACGTCGCGGCCGATTTTGGCCGAGGGGTCAACGTGTGCTGATGGACTGATCATAAGATTTTCGATTAGTTACGGCCACCGCCGAGATTCTGATAGAGATTGATCACAGACTGAGCCGCTGTGAGACGGTTGGAAAGCTCGTTCATCTGCGAAGACAGCAGGCTGCTCTGTGCGGTGAGCACTTCGAGATAGGTCGATGTGCCGTAGACGAGAAGTTCCTGGGTGTATTCGACAGATTTCTCGAGATTGGCAGTCTGCTCGACGAGCATTGCGGCTTTTTTCTGAGAGTTTTCGTAGGCGGTCATTGCATCGGACACGTCGGCGGCAGCAGCCATGATTGTGTTTTCAAACGAGTTGAGAGCCTGCTGCTGGCGTGCCTTGGCGGCATCGAGGGCGGCGATGTTGGCTCCACGTGAGAAGATCGGTGCGACGAGTGATGCCCCGAGGTTGATGAAGAATTTGCCGGGGTTTGTGATCATCGAGCCGAGCATGTTGGTGAAACCGCCATTGGCTGTGATGTTGAGACCGGGATAGAATGCGGCGCGGGCTGAATTAGTCGAGTAGTAGGCTACGGCGAGACCCATTTCGGCGGCAGCCACATCGGGACGCGATGCAAGAGCCCGCATGGGGATAGCTCCGGTCATCTGCTCGGGAGCGGTGAGCACTGCCGATGGATTGACCACCCATTTCTGGGGCATCACACCGAGCAGGAGAGACATGGAGTTGTTGGCCTGCACGAGAGCTGTCTCGAGATCGGGGATCGATGCAAGAATGCCGTAGTATTGAGCGGTGCTCTGGACGACGGCGCTCTCATTGACACGGCCAGCGAGCTTGAGGTTTTTCATAACCTCGACGCTCTGACGCCAGTTTTCGGCTGTGGCGCGGGTGAGTTCAAGCTGGCTTTCGAGAGTGGCGATCGAGTAGTAGCAGTTGGCTACGGCCGCTATGATCTGCGAGCGCACTGCCTGCTCATAAGCCTTGCTCTGAAGCACTCCGGCGTTGGCGCCACGCTTGGAGTTGAGCAGTTTTGCGAAAATGTCGATCTCCCAGCTGACCTGTGCGGGAATGGTGTAGCCCCACGACATTGGACCTGCATCCTGAAATTTTGATCCCTGTCCGCTCGGCGCTATGGCGAGCGAGGGGAAATAGTTGAGCTTGGCACCCCGGAGCTGCGCATTGGCGATGTCGACGTTGAGTTTGGCGTTCTTGAGGTCGATGTTGTTTTCGAGCGCCTGATTGATCAGATCCTGCAGCATGGGATCGGTGAACACCATGCGCCAGTCGAGATTGCCCAACGCCGATGAGTCGACGGGCTGCTCAAGAGCTTTGGAATATTGCTCTACAAGAGCGCTCTCCTTTGTGGGGAGCTCGAATTTCTTGTAGATGTTGCAGCTGCCGAGCAGGGTGATGCTCAGCCCGGCGGCCACAACAAGATTTATGCGTGATGATTTCATTAGTAGGTGATGATGTTTAGCGTGAATACTGCTGGATTTCGCTGGTGATACCATCGTTGTTGGTGTCGGTCCACTGCATTGGTGTGAATTTTTCCTGAAGTTTCTGGAATATCACAAACAGAGCGGGGACGATGAAAATCTGGAGCACCATGCCGATGAGCATGCCACCGATCGAACCGACGCCGAGGGCACGGTTGCCGTTGGCACCTACGCCGTGGGCGAACATCATGGGCAACAGACCGATGATGAGAGCCAACGAGGTCATGAGGATAGGACGGAGACGAGCCGATGCACCCTGGATGGCTGCGTTGACGATGCTCATGCCGGTGCGGCGGCGTTCGAGCGCGAACTCGACGATGAGGATGGCGTTCTTGGCCAACAGACCGATGAGCATGATCAGGGCGATCTGGAGATAGATGTTGTTGGTGACTCCGAATATCTGGGCGAAGATGAACGATCCCATGAGGCCGAAGGGAATGGAGAGGATGACGGCGAACGGCAGCAGATAGCTTTCGTACTGTGCAGAAAGGAGCAGGTAGACGAACAGCAGACAGAGGCCGAAGATGATGGCTGTGGAGTTGGAGCCTGTTTTGCCTTCCTCACGCGTCATGCCGGCATATTCGTAGCCAAATCCTGCGGGGAGCGACTCGGCAGCCACGCGCTCGATCGCGGCAAGAGCGTCGCCCGAGGAGAATCCGGGGGCAGGCTGTCCGGTGACCGAGATCGACTGGAACATGTTGAAGCGGTTGAGGAGGTCGGGGCCGTAGACACGTGAGAGTGTGACGAAGTTGCTGAGCGAGGCCATTTCGGCTCCGTTGCGGATCTTGATAGAGGCAAGAGTCTCGGGGCTTACACGGGCTTCGGGAGATGCCTGCATCATGACACGGTAGAGCTTGCCGAAGCGGTTGAAGTTGGAGACGTACATACCACCGTAGTATCCCTGAAGCGTGGAGAGGACAGTTTTGGGTGAGAGACCCGCCTGCTTGCACTTGGCGGCGTCGACGTCGACCATATACTGCGGGAAGGTGGGGTTGAAGGTGGTGTAGGCCATCTGGATCTCGGGCTGCTGGTTGAGCTGTGCGAGGAATCCCTGGACGACGGCGAAGAATTCGTTGATGTCGCCGCCGGTGCGGTCCTGCATCTTGATTTCGAAACCGTTGGTGATCGAGTAGCCTGAGATCATTGGCGGTGCGAACATCATGACACGTCCGTCTTTGACCACGTTGGGCATGATTGCGTAGAGCTGGCCGAGGACTGCGTCGGAGCTTTGCGATGCATTACGCTCGCTCCAGTCCTTGAGCTTGACGATGAATGTGCCGTATGTGGCACCCTGACCGGCGATGAAACTGTAGCCGTCGATCATGGTGCGGCTCTCGATGGCGGGAATTGTAGACAGGACTGAGTCGACTTTGTCGAGTGTGCGGCCTGTGCGCTCCTGCGATGTGCCCGGGGGCATGTCGACCATCACAAACAGTGTGCCGGTGTCTTCGTTGGGCACAAGACCGGTGGGTGTGATGCCCATGAGCCATACGAGAATTGCAACTGCGCCTGCCACGAGAAGCATCGAGAGGTATTTCATGTTGATGAAAAGCTTCGTGCCTTTGTTGTAGCCGCCGAGGAGTCGGGAATAGGCATTCTCGAAGGCTGTGTGGAAGCGTTTTGTGAAGAGTCCGACAAGGGTGATGATACCGCAGACGGAGGCAATGACTCCGTGGAGAATGTTGTCGAAGTTGAACCATCCGAGAACCATCAGAGTGACTGTGGCAACGAGGAAGATGAGTGTGACGGCAGGATGGAGCTCGGGGATGAGGCGACGGCGATAGGTGGCTTTGACAGCCTCGCCGGCGGCGCTGTAGGCGTCGGCCATGCGCTCCTTGAGGGTTGAATCGCTATTGTGTGGTTTGAGGAACACGGCGCATAGCGCGGGCGAGAGGGTCAATGCGTTGACGGCTGACAGACCGATGGCTATGGCCATGGTGAGGCCGAACTGACGGTAGAACACGCCGCTGGTGCCGCTCATGAACGATACGGGGATGAACACGAGCATCATGACGAGGGTGATAGAGATGATAGCTCCGCCGATCTCGCTCATGGCGTCGATCGAAGCCTTGCGTGCGCTCTTGTATCCGACATCGAGCTTGGCATGGACAGCCTCGACGACCACAATGGCGTCGTCGACCACAATGGCGATGGCGAGCACCAGAGCCGAGAGGGTGATGAGGTTGACCGAGAAGCCGATGATGTTCATGAAGAAGAATGTGCCGACGAGAGCCACTGGAATGGCGATGGCGGGAATGATCGTAGAGCGGAAGTCGGCAAGGAAGACGTATGTCACAAGGAAGACGAGGATGAATGCCTCGATGAGTGTCTGGAGCACGTGGTGGATCGAGGCGTAGAGGAAGTCGTTGTTGTTCATGGGGATGGCAACACCGACACCCGGGGGAAGATCTTTCTTGAACGAATCGACAAACTTAAGACAGTCGTTGATGATGGCTGTGGCGTTTGATCCGGCGGTCTGGAACACGATGGCCGTCACACCGGTCTTGCCGTTGAACTTGCCATGGAATCCGTATGTGACACGTCCGAGCTCGACATCGGCCACATCTTTAAGGCGCAGGATCTCGCCGTTGGAGTTGGTGCGGACAACGATGTCGCCAAACTGCTCTTCGTCGACGAGACGGCCTTTGGTCTTCATGATGTACTGGAATGTCTGGTCGCCCTGCTCGCCGAATGCACCGGGAGCGGCCTCGATGTTCTGCTCGGCAAGGGCTGCGGAGATGTCGGTGGGCATCAGTCCGTATTGCGCCATTACGTCGGGCTTGAGCCATATGCGCATCGAGTAGTCGGCACCCATCACCATCACGTCGCCGACTCCGGAAATACGCTGGAGCTGCGGGACGATGTTGATTTTCATGTAGTTTTCGAGGAACGACTCGGGATAGTTGCCTTGCTCGTCGTAGATGTTGATGCCGAGGAGCATTGAGGTCTGGCGCTTTGATGTCTGCACGCCGACCTGCGTGACTTCGGAGGGAAGGAGGTTGAGAGCTTTAGAGACACGGTTCTGCACGTCGACGGCAGCCATGTCGGGGTTGAATCCCTGCTCGAAATAAACGTTGATGGTGGCTGAGCCGGTGTTGGTGGCAGTGGATTCCATGTAGGTCATGCCCTCGGCGCCGTTGATTGATTCCTCGAGGGGGGCGATGACCGAGTTGAGCACCGACTGTGCGTTGGCGCCGGTGTAGGTTGTCGATACCTGAATTGTTGGCGGTGCGATGTCGGGATACTGCGTGACGGGCATCGACACGAGGCCGATGATGCCGAGCAGCACGATGAAAATCGAAATCACCGTCGACAGCACCGGGCGATTGATAAATCTATCTAATTTCATTGGTTGATCTGTCTAAGAACTGATTTTTGGGGTGTGTCGCCGGATTTATTTTGCTTCGGCGGGCTGCAGAGCGGCATCGTCGGTTTTGCCTTCGACGGGATTGATGACCATGCCTTCGCGCACGGTTGTGCCGACGCCTTCGGTGACGATGCGCTGACCGGGAGTGAGGCCAGATGTAACGACATAAGTGCGGCCATCGCTGTTGGCCTCGACGGTGACGGGAGCAGAGGCTACTTTATTGCTGTCGTTGAGGACGTAGACAAATTTGCGATCCTGCATCTCGAATGTGGCTTTCTGCGGGATGACGATCACGTTCTGAAGGTCGCGGGGAATGACGATCGATCCGGTGGAGCCGCTGCGGAGCAGACCTGACGCATTGGGGAAGAGTGCCCGGACACTTGCCGCACCTGTCGCGGGGTCAATGACGCCGCTCACGGTGGCTACGCGTCCGGTCTCGGGATAGAGCGATCCGTCAGCGAGACGCAGCTGGACTGAAGGCATTGCCGAGATGGCGCTCTGGAGCGATCCGGCTCCGCTGCCCGACATTTTGAGGATGTCTTTTTCGGTGAGCGAAAAGTAGGCGTAGACCTGCGAGATGTCGCTGACGGTGGTCAATGGCTGAGCCGACGATGGTGAAGCGAGCGAACCTTCGCGCGAGGGGATTGTGCCGACAACGCCGTCGCTTGGGGATGTCACAACGGTGTATGAGAGATTTTTTTTGGCGCTGGTGAGAGCGGCCTGTGCATTTGCAAGCTGTGCCTTGGCGTTCTGAAGGTCGTTGTCGGCGAGCTGCCATTCGTATTCACTGATGATGTTTTTATCGAAGAGGCGACGCTTGTTCTGAGCGGTGAGCGTGGCTGTGTTGACGGCTGTCTTAGCAGCGTTCACGGCCTGTGTGGCCTGGTCGACGGCGGCCTGGAATGTCACTTGGTCGAGGGTGAAAAGCGGCTGGCCTTTGCGGACATGCTGTCCTTCGTCGACATGGACTTTGGTGATGAAACCCGACACCTGAGGACGGATATCGATATCGGTTTTACCTTTGATGGTTGCGGGGAAGGTGTTTTCGCTTTCTGATGCGCCCTCTGAGATTGTCATTACCGCGATCGAGGGTGCGGGAGCCTGCTGTTGCTGCTGCTGTGAGTCTTTACCGCCGCAAGAGGTGAGCGAGGCACTGATAACGAGTGCCATTGTCGCGGCCGAGATTACATTCACTTTCATAATTCTTCTATTGACTAACTTGTTGTTATGATGTCTTTTTTTCGTATCTCACTTGTTTGTCCGTCATGTGTCACCGCATTCGGGACTAAAAAAACGATGCAAAGTTACCAATTATTTGTCGGCTTTTATCCCTTATCAACTAATATTTTACATCGATATGGGCATTTGCCCATATATTTGTGGAAGTTTTGACCAACGGCCGATTATTTCGTGGCGACGTAGACGGTGCACACGCCGAATGTGAGGGGGCGCACCAGCACGTCGGCAAATCCGGCAGAGCGCATGATCGAGGCCATGGCGTCGCCCTGAGGGACGGCGGCGATGCTTTCGGGGAGGTATGTGTAGGCGCGAGTGTCGTGCGACACGAGCCTGCCAAACGCAGGGATGACCCGGCGCGTGTAGATGTCGTAAAGCGGCTTGACCAAACGCCCCTGTGGTGTGGAAAGCTCGATGACGAGCAAGCGTCCGCCGGGGCGGAGCACTCTATACATCTCGCAATATCCGGCAAGGAGATCGGCGAAGTTTCTGACGCCGTAGGCCACAGTGACACAGTCGAAGCTGTTGCCGGTGAATGGCAGGTTGAGACAGTCGGCCTGACGGAAGGATACAACGTCGGACAGTCCGGCTTCGGAGATTTTGCGCCGTCCGATCTCGAGCATGTTATCGGAGAGGTCGACGCCGGTGACGCTCAACGGATCGAGGCGCCGGGCGAGCAGCATGGCAAGATCGCCTGTGCCTGTGGCCACATCGAGGATGTCGCGCGGGCGCGGGTCGGAGATCATGGCCACGGCCTTCCGCCGCCAGAGGCGGTCGATGCCGAGAGTCATGGCGCGGTTCATGAAATCGTAGGCCGGGGCTATGTTGTCGAACATAGCCCTGACCTGCTCTGATTTTCCTCGCGGGTCGTCGCTGTAGGGGTTGATGCGTTCGACGCCTTCGCTCATCGTCCGAGGGTGTTGAGACAGTCGAGCACATTAGCGGCGATGCGCTCTTTGAGGTCGGCCTCGTCGGCTTTGACGAATGGCTGACCCGTCACATGCTCGTAGAGCTCGATATAGCGGTCGGTGACACTTGCCACAAATTCGGGTGTCATTTCGGGCACTTTCTGTCCGGCCTGACCGGTGAATCCGCCTGCGATGAGCCACTGGCGCACAAATTCTTTTGAGAGCTGACGCTGGGGTTTGCCGGCAGCGAGCAACTGCTGATAGCCATCGGCATAGAAGTAGCGCGATGAGTCGGGGGTGTGGATCTCATCGATGAGTATGACTTTGCCGTCGCGTTTGCCGAACTCGTATTTGGTATCGACGAGAAGCAGGCCCTTTTCGGCGGCCATGTCGGTGCCGCGCTTGAACAGCGCGCGTGTGTAGTTCTCGATCACGGCATAGTCTTCGGCGCTGACGAGTCCCTGGGCGATTATCTCCTCACGCGAGATATTCTCATCGTGGCCTTCGGCGGCTTTGGTGGTGGGTGTGATGATCGGCTCGGGGAATGCCTGATTCTCGACCATGCCTTCGGGGAGTTTCACTCCGCAGAGATCGCGCTCTCCGGCTGCGTATGCGCGCCATGCGCTGCCGCTGAGGTAGCCGCGGATGATCATCTCGACAGGGAATGCCTCGCACTTGTAGCCGACTGTGACCATTGGATCGGGTGTGGCGAGTTTCCAGTTGGGCACAATGTCTTTGGTGGCGTCGAGGAAGAATGTGGCGATCTGATTCAACACCTGGCCCTTGTAGGGGATACCTTCGGGCAAAACGACGTCGAATGCCGAGATGCGGTCGGTGGCCACCATGACGAGGATGTCGTCGTTTATGGTGTAGACGTCGCGCACTTTGCCATGATACTCGGCTGTCTGGCCGGGAAACTTGTAATCGGTAGAAACTAAAGTAGCCATATGTGTTGAGTTTTATTTGCGCAAAGTTACGAAATCGCATGCAGGTGCGCAAGAAAAAACGGAGCGCCGTTCCCTGTGACGGGACGGCGCTCCGAGATTATTTGCCGTGAACGGGTCGGTTATTCCAATGTGTAGGCTGATGCACCGGTGAGTCCGTTCATGCCGAGATAGCTGCGCAGTCGGGCATTGACAACCACTTTCTTGCCGAGGTTGGCGGGGTTGTCCATGAGGTTGAGGGCTGCGCGGATGTCGGACTTCGATGGCAATTCGAGCGACATGCACTTCGAGGGGTCGGTCTCGCCGGGTGCGGCTGCGATGAGGATGTTGCCTGCACGCTGTGCAGGTGCCGTGAAGAGAGCGTCGGCAGCAGTAGTGCCGTTGACATATCCGACGATGTAGCCGGTCACCCATGCCGATGCGCCTGAGTTGTTGAACGCCATGGCCGCTGTCACATCTATGGGTGACTGCTCGGTGCCAGTGTCGCCGGGGATGACAGGATCGGGAGGTGTGACGGGGTCGTCGGGTGTGCCGGGTGTGTCACCGCCGGGCACTTCGACGCCTTCGATGCTGAATTCGGCCGATGTGCCGGTGTTGCCGGTGATGCCCCATGTCGAGAGCACTTTCGAGAAATTGCCTTTGAGCCATATCTGCTTGCCATAGTTGGATGGGTTGTCAAGCAGGTTGCCATACTGGCGCAGACGGCTGTCCTGCGGGAGCTCGATCACAAGGCAGGAAGTGAAGTCGGTCACCTCGGCTGTGGGTGCGATGACGAGTGTGTTGGGCATCGACACGTCGGAAGTCCACTCGATGTCGGCGTTGGATTTCACTTCGGAGACGCCGGCAGCGACAGCTCCGACGATGTAGCCGGTGACCCATCCTGAGGCATCTTTGCCCGATGCCTCCATCTCGATGACGTGATCGACGGTGTAGGGATTGTCTTTGTCACCGAGGCCTGGGGTGGTCTCGCCAAAGTTGAGCAGGTCGCGGCGCGAGCGGATGAGCAGCTGCCATCCGCTGGTGCCGTAGTAGCTCAAGATGCCTACGACATCGCCTTCGCCTTCGGGCAATATGTCGCCCCAGAAGTTGGAGTAGCCGCTTGTGCGGACGATGATCGAGTTGCCGTCGGCGAGCACGAGAGTGCGGTTGGATGTGACTTTCGAACCGTCGGTGAACTGCAGCTGGCCACCACCTTCGAAATGAGCGTTGTTGAAGCGCACCAGACGGCTCTGCCATTTACGGAGCGTTTCGGGCGTGGTGGATGAGATGTCGGCGTAGGACACAACGGCTGTGTCGACTTTCGCAGGTTCGGGCAGCCCGTTGAGCTGTGAGTGTTCCTTGAAGAACTCGAGAGGCATGAAAGTGGCCTCCCAAGCCTGTCCGGCGGTGTAGTATTCGGGGAATCCGAGCTGCTGCAGGCCGTTGTATTTGCCGATGTACATGTCGGTGACATCGATCACCACCTCCTGACCTATGCGATAGGTGTTGTAGAGCGAGTTGGCATTGATCGACAGAGCCAATGCGGCAGTCTCGTCCTGAATGACAAGGCTTTTGTAGATATTGCCCGATGCGTCGCTCGAAGTGACACGACCCGAGATGATCACATGCTCGCCGGCCTCGGTGAGCGCCACGGTGTCGATATAATTTGTGGCATCGTCCCAATAATCGGTCTTGAGTTGGAGAATTGTGGTGTTGGGCTTCCATGTCGCCTCGGGAGTCCTGAGCGCAGGAGCGTCAACATCGTCCTGACATGCGGTGAAGCCAAGTGTCACTGCCGCTGCCAGCGCCAAATATGTTGATTTGAAATTTCTCATTGATCTGATGATGTGTATGCTGATGAAAGATTAGTCGACTTTCTCATAGAGCTGAGGCAGACCCTCGCTGGCATTGGTGGGCGCGATGTTGCTGTATTGCGATTTCCATCCGACGACATAGCCGCTTACGAGAGTGTTGGCGATCGTGGCAGTGCCATCGCTTGCGAACGAGACAGTCCACACCGAACCCTTCTCGGGTGCCGAATAGAGCTGGAACGAGTTGTTGTGCTCGCCATCCATCGAAAGGTAGCGGCCATAGCTGTCGAGCATGGTGAAGCCCGATCCGGAAGCCGTGAATGTGATCGCATTGGCTGAGGCAGTGGTCACCTGATCGCCCGACGCCGACACGGGGTCTTCGATATAGAGATAGCCGTAGCTATACTTCTGCTCGATCGGTATGGCCACCTTGCCGTTGTAGACCATTACGTAGCTTTTGCCCGATGTGACAGACGACACCTTGCGGAATGTGGCATTGCCGGTGACAGGAACCGAAGGTTCGCCGGGGGTTGCCTGGCCGTCGAAACCGGTGCATGCGTTGGCATCGTTGAGCAGCAGCTGCCATGTGCCGTTGAAATAGCTGAGGATGCCGGTGACGTCGCCATTTCCGGCGGGAAGTGTGTTGCCACCGAAATCGGCATACATGCTTGTGCGGACGATGATGGATTTGCCCGATGCGTCGAGAAGAGTCTGGTTGGTGTTTTCCTTGCCGACGACGAATGTCTGGCTACCGCCGTTCTGGAAATGGACGCCCGAGAATTTCACCAGACGACCCTGCCATTTCTGAATGCCTGCGGCATCAGTCTTGCCCACGGCAGCGATCTCGGCGATGGTGGCGTCGGTGGTCTTTATCGCCGAGACGTCGGCGCGACCGGCAGTCTTGGTCTGGCTGCGGAAAGTCGAGAGCGACATGCGGTCGACCTGCGGAGTGCCGTTGAATTCACCGGGCGCGCCGAGCTGCATCATGCCGGCGTATTTGCCTATGGACATGCCAGTGAGGTTTATGACGAGCATCTGACCCTGGGGATATGTCGAGTAGATTTTCGATGCATCGATCGAGAACGCGATAGCGTCGGTGTCGTCCTGCACATAGAGAGCCTTGAAGATGTTGCCGGGCTGGTCGGTAGAGATGACGCGGGCGGCTATGATCACATCTTTGCCATCGGCTGTCTGCTCGACTGTGGAGCAATAGTTCATGTCGTCTTTCCAGTATTGGGCTTTAAGCTGAGCGATGGTGGTGTTGGCCTCGGAAATGTCGCCAGGGTCATTTCCAGCAGGATTGTCGCCCGAAGGCTCGTCAAAGCCGATGCAGTCGGAGGTGTCGCGGAGCAGAAGCTGCCAGTTGGTGCCATAATAGCTGAGGATGGCCACGACCGAACCGGTTCCCGTGGGGAGAGTTTCGGCTGCAAAGGTGGCGTAGTTGCTGTTGCGTGCCACGATGGTGTTGCCCTCGGCGTCGACCAGCGTGCGCGATGTGCTTGATCCGCTCTCGCTGTAGGGGGCTATGCCGCCGTCCTGCCAGCTGACATTGTCGAGCCTGATGAGGCGGCTCTGCCACTTCTGCAGCTCCTCGGGAGTGGATAGCGCATTTATGTCAGCGATGGTAGTGACAGTGGTGTCGATCTTGGCTACCTCAGGCAGACCATTGACCTGTGCGTGTGTGGTGAAGAAGTCAGACTCCATGAATGTGACCTCGAAACCGTCGCCGTAGGCCTGCGGGAATCCGAGCTGCTGGAGGCCGTTGTATTTGCCTATGAACATTTCGGTGAGGTCGATGACCACTTCCTGTCCCACCTTGTAGGTCTCGCTGAGGCTGTTGTTGTTGATCGACATGGCCAGGGCAGCAGTCTCGTCCTGAATGACAAGGCTCTTGTAGATGTTGCCTGTCTCGTCGCTCGAGATGACACGTCCGGCGATGATGATGTGCTCGCCCTCGTCATTGAAGAGGATCGTGTCGGCATAGTTGCGCTCGTCGCTCCAATAGGCAGCCTTCACCTGAGCGATGGTGGTGTTGGGCTGGATAGTGGCCACGGGCACGATCACGGGAGGATAGTCGAAATCGTTGTCGCAGCTCACTGTGGCTGTCGCCGCAAGAATAGCGGCGGCGAGCAGTGCTGGTGTTGGTTTATATGATTTCATTAATAGATTCTATGCTATGATGGTGGATGTGATCAGAAACGCACACCGATGTTGAGGAATGCCTTTATGCCTTGTGCGTAGAAATAGCGGTTGGGATATTTCGTCGAATCGTAGTTGGTGTAGTCGAAACGTCCTTGCTGGTAACCGTAGGTCATGATGTTGCGGTTGTTGAGCACATTGTCGATGTTGAGGTTGACATTGAGCGAGACCTTGCGGTTGATGTAGATGATTTTTCCGACCGAGAGGTTGAGCACAAAAGCATTGTTGAGCTTGTCCTGCGCGGCGAGTTCGTGCATCTTAGCCTCGAGTTCGTCATAGTCGGGATATTTCTGCCAGAGGTTGGGGAGCGCCTCGTGACGGATCGGCGACAGATTGACGTAGGCATTGCCCATCCACGATCCGTTGATGTTGAAGAACCACTGGTGGGGTGCAGCCCAGTCGATGCCGATGTTGACGGCGGTCTGGGGTGTGCCTCCGACATAGAAGTTTTTCAGGTATACGACCTGAGTGGTGTCGGGCATCATGCCGTTTTCATATGAGCGTGTGCCCATCGGACGGTTCTTGTACTGATAGCGGGCGAATGTGCCTGCTGCGCTGACGGTGATCGCAGGTGTGATCTTGTAGGCCATGCCTATCTCCACACCCTTGTAGCTCTTGTGGACGCCGGTGAGCACATAGTTCATGAATGTAGAGTACTGGTCGTCGTAGAAAGATGTGCGCTCGGTCTGATCGTACATCTCAGTCCAGAAGCCGGTCACCGAGCCGCGGAACTTGCGGTAGACCCAAGTGTAGCTCAGGTCGCCGGAGATGATGCGTTCGGGAGTGAGACCGCTGATGGCGGTGTCTTTGATGCGGGGCGAGATGTAGGCGTATTCAAATAGCGGGGCGCGTGTCTCGTAACCACCATGGATGGTGATGTAGTTGCGGCCGTCTATTTTATATGTGGCGCCGGCCTTGAAGGCACCCGTGTCGAACCGGTGGGTCTCACCCTTGCCGAGCGAGTTTTCGGGCGCGCGACCGTTGCGCATGTGGCCGTCGCGCTGGAACTGAGTGTAGGCAACGTTGAAGCCGTAGTTGATGTCCCAATGAGGGAGGTTGATGACATTCTGGAGCCATGCCGACACCTTGACCGCATTGATCGAGTAGTCATAGCCGAAACGGTCGCCTTTGCCAACCTGACGGCCGGGATTGTCGAGGTTGTTCTCGAGCATGTCGGGATTGTCGGGGAAGTCGCGTTCGGAGAACTGGTCGATGTCGGTCCAGTATTCACCGCCGAGAAGGTCGCGGATTGTCTTGAAATAGTTGGCGCGGGTGTAGTTGGCCGTCACACCGCCCTGAAGGGTCATGTAGTCGTTGAGGCGATGGTTGAGCGTCGAGCCGAAGATGAAGTTGAACTGGTTGCTGTGGCGGTTTTCAAGAATATATGTCGACCCACCGCGGCGCGACGAATTCTCATCTTTTCCGGCCATGCTGTTGAGGTAGTTGGCCTGATACATGGCATCCCAGTTGAGCTGTCGCATCGACTCGTCGTTGCGCCACAGATCGGTGTAGAGATCGAATGCCTCCTTGTCGTCCTCGAAGAACGAGGGGAGATAGCGATAGTAGTCGGGGCGCGGGTCAGCGGCATTGTACCAGTTGAGAGCGGAAGTCGAATAGTGAGTCCACCGTACAGCAGCGGCTGTGTTGAGGGTAGTGTTCTTTGAACCCTTCCAGAGCCAGTTGAGGATCACTGTGGGATCGAACGTGTTTACGATTTTCGATGAGCGCTTCTTGCCGTCCTGCCATCCCCAGTTGGGGTTGTAGAGGTTGTTGTCGGCAAGTTCGTAGGCCTCCTTGTAGGTAGCCGAATTGGTGGCACGCTGCGTGGGCGCTCCGTAGAACGTGAGGTTGAGCGAATTGTGGCGGTCGAACACCTTCTGGATAGATCCGAACAGACCGAACGAGTTGTAGAATGTGCCTTCGACCACACCCTCGGGAGCATAACGCGCTATAGCCGAGAATGTGAATGCCCATCCATGACGGTTGAGGCCTGTGGCATACTGCACCATGGCGCGCAGCATGTAATTTGAATTGGTGTAGGCGGCAGATCCGTAGAAACCGGCTGCATAGTCGGAAGCGACGGTGTTGATGTTGGTAGCGCCACCGATGTCACCGTAGCCGTAGGCCGATGCAGCGAGACCGATCGAGGTGGTTTTGTTGCGGAACGAGCGGTTCATGCCACCCAGTGACGAATAGTTGAACCGTCCGCGGGCGAGATCGTTGAAATCGAGACCGTTGACATATGTTGTCTGATATTCGGAGTTGTAGCCACGGAAGCGGAATCGCATGGTGTTGAAATCGTAGCTGGCGGCGTTGTAATAGATATTGTCGCTCGCACCGTTGAGCGCCGCGATGGACTGTGCGTTGCCCTCCTCGTCGTCGAGTTCACTCTCGTCGAACAACATGTCGGCCTGATCCATTTCGAAATAGACCTTATCCTGATCGACACTCACAAGGCGAATGTGACCGAGATCGATGACCGATCCATCGTTGATGGTCACGGGCACGGAAAGGTCGTTGTGGCCGAATGCAGCCACGACGAGCACATCGTCGCCGGCCGATGCGTTGGTAATGCGGAATTCACCGGACGGGCCGGATGTCACAAAAATGCTCTGATTGTTGAGCATGATGCTGGCACCACCCAAAGGCGCACCGGTAGCAGCGTCAACAACAGTGCCTGCCACTCCCGTAGGACGAGCCATAGACGGCAATACAGCCGCCATAATAAGTAGCAGAAACAGTTTGAATCTCATGAAAATGATTGTTTAATTATGTGAATTATATTGTTTTAATGCGTTGTTGGTTAATATTATGGTCTGTGACCTCTGCAATTATCCACGCAAAAATACTAAAAAACGAAAAATATTCTGAACTTTTCTTGCTAAATTTGCGGCAAACTACCTATGACTGTTTAAACCAAACCTTCATGAAACGTTTAGCCCTGATGCTGTTGGCGGTGGTGACCGCCCTATGCGCTCTTGCACAGAACGATGAGCAGAAGCGCCGCGTGCGCGTCTATGGCGTGGCATTCTACAATCTGGAGAACCTGTTTGACACGATCAACAACAACGGCAAATATGACCACGAGTTCTCTCCCGCCGGTGCTCGCAGATGGGACGGCGACAAGTATTACCGGAAGATCAACAATCTCGCTTCGGCGATAGCAGCGATGACCACCAAGACGACCCCGATGGGGCCGGCCATCATCGGTGTGAGCGAGATCGAGAACCGCAGTGTGCTCGAGGATCTTGTGAAAGCCGAACCGATAAGAAAGTCGATGCTGCAGATCATACACCATGACAGCCCTGACCGCCGCGGAGTGGATGTGGGACTGCTGTACAATCCCCGAATGTTCCGGCCGACGGATGTGACAAACCACACTCTCTGCATCCCTGACAAGCCCGATTTCCGCACCCGCGACCAGCTCTGTGTGACCGGAGTGCTCGGCGGCGACACCATAAGCATCATCGTGAACCACTGGCCATCGCGCCTTGGCGGCGAACAGCAGTCGAGCCCGCTGCGCGAAGCGGCAGCCGCACTGTCGAAACATATAGCCGACTCCATATGGCAGATCAGGCCGGGACAGCCGGTGGTGATCATGGGCGACCTCAATGACGACCCGCAGAACCGCTCGTGTGCCCAGGTGCTCGGGGCGGCGAAAAACCCCGACAATGTGGGTGTTGACCAGTTCTACAATCCGTTCTGGAAAATGCTCGACCGAGGCATCGGCACACTCGCCTACAAGGGAGCATGGAATCTTTTCGACCAGATAATAGTGTCGGGCGGACTGCTGAAGCACAACGCACAGGATGGCGGACTGCGTTACTGGAAGTGCCAGGTCAACAACTACAAATTCCTGCAGAACGAAGACGGCACGCCTCACCGCACGTACAAGGCAGGAGCATTTCTCGACGGATATTCAGATCACTTCCCGACCGAGATATTCCTGATCAAATAAACTTTGATCGCCATAACATAAAACATATAAGTAGGATGTAGAAATTAGATAATGCATTGCCTGTAGCATTATATGGCATGCTTTCAACCGGCTTTTCCGTTACAATGGCACCCCATTGCGCCATCAAAGCCTTTTGAAATCCTACTCATATTATACAACATCCAATACGATAACTAATTTATACATCCTACTTAAGCCATGCGGAATTAACTGATTTCCGCATGGCTTGTTTCTATATGCAACATCTCACATATCTTTGTGTATTTCGAAAAATATCACAAATTCACATGATTTTATTTTGAACAGACATTTGTCATTTCATTTTTTTGCACTATATTTGCACATCAAACAACAATTACCCAAAAACCAATTCACATTTCTTTTTATGAAACACTGTTACGCATTCCTGCTTGTGACATTGCTCGGACTTTTTGGCCTGAGCGCACATGCCAAGGAAACAACAATCACGGTGACACCGGGAAGCTCCATTGTCATCGAGGTTGTCGGCAATGACAGCGAGCCCAAAAAGCAGCTCAATGCCGGCACACACAAGCTTACTATAAACGACTATCAGTTTCGGCGAGTACGCCCTATAGAGGGGCATACACTCGTGTCGTGTGTAAACAAGGATGGCTCAGAAATGACAAAAGATCCAACATGGCTCGGAAAGGGCTATGTAGAGCTGTCTTATTTCACTCTTCAGGATTCGTACACAATCACCACCAAGCCGACAAGCGAACTCGAACACAGTGAGATCGTGATCAATATCGACAAGGTGCCGTCGACAATGACATGCTACCTTTCACCCTCGGCCACACCGGTGAATCTCAAACCGGGAAGCAACACGGTGACATTCCAGCCCGATATCGATGTGGCAGTGGGACTGCGCGACGGCAGCCTGACTGAATTTTATTCGGTGAAGCTCGACGGTGTGGAGCAGGCATATAGTTTCTATCACTATCTCAAGATAAAGGACGGTTCGAAGATCGACATACAGACCGAAGCTCCGGCAGAAGAATACACCTACACCCTCGCATATGAGGATGAAGACAACTTCTGGACAGAGATACGCGTGGACGGCAAGCCCGTGACCATCACCAACAACCAGTTCAAGGCACACCCCCTCGCAAATATCGAATTGTACAACCGTCAGGGATCGAAGTGGTATATCGAACACATAACCATGCCCGACGGAATGGTGTATAAAGGTGACTACACCAACAGCCCCTATGAATGGCAGCACGATGAGTATCCCATCACATTCACAGCCCGCGCCAGCGGCACTATCACAGTGCGCGCCCACCTGATGAAAGACTACAACATCACATTCAACATCACCGGTCTTGACTTGGTGAAGGTGCTCAATGGCGACAACTACACCGGAACGCCCATAGAGGGACTGAAGGAGGGTGTGAACACCGTGAAACTGCATGAGGCATCGACACGCGTCACCGTAATGCCGGCCGATGAGTCGGTGTTCCTGATGCCTGTAACCTACCGTGCGACAGCCGACGGGCCTCTCAAAGAGGCATTCTTCATGCAGAGCATGAATTACTACTCTGTTACACAGGGTCTGTTGAAAGACGGCGGCGAGGTGAACATCGTGGCACGCGACACCCCCGCGGCCTTCCAGATGACAGTGAATGTGGACAACCCCGAGGATGTGAAGCTCTACAGCGTGTATGACCCCACGGGATATTATAAAAATGTGGAGATCGCAGGCAAGCTCACCAAGGGAGAGAATGTGATCTCGTTCCCTGAAAACAGCTCGAAACTTTATGTGGTGCCCGCTACGGCAGACAGCTACATCTCGAGCGTCTATTACCGCGAGAAAGCTTCGGACACACCGTTTGAAGCCGCATATGACAGCTGGTACAAGCACTATGAGGTGGCCAATCCTGTAGCAGGATCGATCGTGGATATCGAAGCCGGCCATGTGGTTTATGACAGCGAGGCACTCGTTTATGTAGACGATGCCACAGCAACGGAAGGTGTGGAGATTCAGACAGCCGCAGGCCGCAAGATCGCCCTCACGACAGGCTACAACACCGTGAAGTTCAATGCCGACGAGAACACAAGCGCCACACAGGACGGATTCCTGCTGCAGTCGCTGAGCAAGGAGGGCAATTTCACCGTGTTTATCAACGGTACAAAACTCAGCAATCCTGACGAAGCCGATCACAAGGCATACTTCCGTCTCCACGACGGCGACATCATCAAGCTCTATCTCGTGCCCAACAACCCCACTGAGGTGACTGTGAATTTCACCACAGCCGACGGATTTGCCGCAACAGATGTGACTGTGGATGTAGACACTCCCGCCACTCTTGAAGACAACGCCATCACAGTGCTTCCCGGCACCGCCATCTCGTTTGCCGTGACAGGTGACGACGCAATGGTGGCAGCCGTGACCTACAACGGCGAATGCGTGAAGATGGAGGATGACCGCTACACCGTGAGCGCAGCCGCACGCTCGACTGTGGCTATCGCAGCAGCCAAGCTTCAGATCGAGGGCGACAACATTTCATCGCCTGTTGCAATGACATTTGCCGATGGAGTGTACACCGCCAAGATGGATCGTCTGGAAGGCAACTTCACCATTGCAGACGAGACCAAGGGATTTGCGCTCGGCTCGAACGGCAATGCCATCGCACTCAACGAGCCTTATGCTCCAGTTGCCGGCGCAACCGACGCCATGACTCTGGCATGCAATGAGGCAAATGATGTCACCGTGATCTACAATCACGCTGACGGCACTCTGACCGTAACCGGAACCGAGGGCATCGCCACAGTTGAGACCGCTGACGACAGCGAGGCCACATGGTATGATCTGGCCGGTTGCCGTGTTGCCGCCGACAGACTCGTGCCCGGTATCTATATCCGCGTGAAAGCCGGAAAGGCCGAAAAGGTAGCAGTGAAGTAATAAATATCCACCATACGGATCAATCGGAAAGTCCCGCGCTGTGGCGCGGGACTTTTTGCGTATATTTGCATCGCGATCCAATGCACTCTCATATGAATGACATACCGAACAATGACAATGTGACTGTCACCGACATTTGCCGTGCGGATGTCGGGAGCGAGCTTGAGCTGGTCTATGCCGACCAAGGGATAAGAGCAGGCTTCCCCAGTCCGGCCGAGGATTATGTCAACGAGAAAATGGATCTCAACCGCGAGCTTGTGGATCATCCGGCAGCCACATTTTATGGCCGCGTGGTGGGAGACTCGATGTCGGACGAGGGCATCGAGGAGGGAGATCTGATAATCATCGACAAGTCGCTGCGAGCCGAGGACGGCGATCTAGCCGTGTGCTGCCTCGACGGCGAATTCACGCTGAAACGCCTCAGGCTGCAGGGAAGAAGAGTGTGGCTCGAGCCATCGAACAGGGAATACTCTCCGATTGAAATCACGGAGGGGATGAATTTCAGGGTGTGGGGCGTGGTCACGCACACGATAAAGGCCAACAGGCGGCGCAGACACAGATGATAGGACTGGTAGACTGCAACAACTTCTTTGTGTCGTGCGAGCGTGTGTTCTCGCCGTCGCTCGAAGGGCGTCCGGTGGTTGTGCTGAGCAACAACGACGGCTGCATCGTGGCTCTGAGCAACGAGGCAAAGGCGATGGGTCTCACACGCGGGACTCCTTACTTCAAGGTGCGCGCCATGGCCGAGAGCCATGGTGTGGTGGCGCTTTCGGGCAACCATCGCCTGTATGGCGACATATCGGACCGGGTGATGAGTGTGCTGCGCAGCCTGGTTCCTGCCATGGAAATCTACAGCATTGACGAGGCATTTCTGTTTTTTGATCAGTCGACGGGTTGCCTCGACGAATTCGGGCGCTATATATCGGACACGGTGAAACGCTATACGGGTATACCGGTGTCGGTGGGAATAGCCAGCACCAAGACCCTTGCCAAAGTCGCAGCCAGGTTCGCCAAAAAGTACAGCGGCTATCACGGCGCGTGCATGATCGGTGATGACGCAAGCCGACAGAGGGCACTCGAACTGACAGGCATAGGCGATGTGTGGGGAATCGGACGACGCCAGTGCGCGCATCTGCAACGCATGAACGTGACCACCGCGGCCCAGTTTGCGGCAATGGAGCGCGACATGGTGCGACGTCATTTCACGGTGACAGGAGAGAAAACATGGCGCGAACTCAACGGCGAGCCATGTATCGAACTCCATCAGACACCGGCTGACCGCAAGTCGATATCTTCGTCACGCTCGTTTTCAAGGGATATATATGATTTTGACGAGCTGCGCGAAGCCGTGTGCACGTTCGCGGCAATCGCCGCCCGCAAGCTGCGGCGACAGCAAAGCCTGGCGATGGAGCTGCAGGTGATGATACGCACCAACCGTTTCCATCAGCAGCTGCCGCAATACAGCGCTGAGAGCCGGGAAAAACTTGCGGACGCCAGCGCGGATACGATGATAATATCGGCGGCAGCAACCAACGCGCTCAAACGCATCTACAAGCCGGGGTATGGATATAAAAAAGCGTCGGTGACGATCACACGGATGACAGGGCGCGACGGCGTGCAGCAGAGCCTGTTCTGCGACATGCGGGACTCTGCGCGCCGGCAACGCCTGATGGATGTGGTGGATGAGATCAACGACCAGATCGCCGGAGGCGCTGCCTTGCGGCTCGCATCGGCCCGCACACCTAACAGCCTGATACCACACCGCACCGTCGCGGATGTGAAAAGCGGCTCGGTAGACATATTGCGTCCGGACAGAGGGCTGAAAAGAGACTGAGAGTATGTTTCACAAGAAATGCCCTGAGGTTATTAACACCGACGGCGAGTTATGAACATTTAGGGCATTTTCAATAAGATTAATAAGGTATATCACCCGCATAATCCGTTACTTTGCAACGTAAACCTGTTCTCTCACCATGGGCAAAGTAATAGCTATAGCCAATCAGAAAGGTGGTGTGGGCAAGACCACAACCACCATCAATCTCGGCGCATCACTTGCCGCGGAAGGCAAACGTGTGCTCATCATCGACGCCGATCCACAGGCCAACGCCACGTCGGGCTACGGCATAGATCCGCGCACAATGACATCGAGCATCTATGAATGTCTGGTGGATGACTATCCGTTGGACGGATCGCAGGTGAAGACATGTGTCGAAGGCCTCGATCTGGTGGGGTCGCGCATAGATCTGGCCGGTGCGGAAATCGAACTGGTTTCGAAGCCCGACCGCGAACGGATCATGCTCAAAGTGATCGGAAATGTGAGCGATGCCTATGATTTCATTTTGATAGACTGCTCTCCGTCGCTGGGGCTGATCACTGTCAATGCTCTGACGGCCGCCAATTCGGTGATCATACCTGTCCAGGCCGAGTATTTCGCACTCGAAGGCATCACCAAGCTGCTCAACACGATACGCATCATCAAATCGAAGCTTAACCAGTCGCTCGACATCGAGGGATTTCTTCTGACCATGTATGATGCGCGTCTGCGGCTTGCCAACCAGATCTATGAGGAGCTGAAAGGGCATTTCGGAGACATGGTGTTTGACACGGTGATACCCCGCAACATACGCCTGAGCGAGGCTCCGAGCCACGGTCTGCCGGCTCTGATATATGCTCCGGAGAGCCGCGGCGCGACAAGCCATGTGGCACTGGCGCGCGAACTGATAGCCCGTCAGCGACACAGCCGCCGCTGACACACGGTTTAATAAAACGACACAACTGCTTACGACATGTCACTGAAAAGAAACGCACTCGGACGAGGCCTCGACTCGCTGATATCGATGGACGACGCCCCTGCCACAGGCACATCGGCAATAAACGAGATAGCCGTTGACAAAATCACGCCTAATCCCGACCAACCCCGCACAACATTTGATCAGGAGGCGCTGTCGGAACTTGCAGCATCGATCCGTGAGCTTGGCATCATACAACCTCTGTCGCTGCGCAAGACCGGCCATGATACGTATCAGATCATAGCTGGCGAACGCCGTTACAGGGCTGCTTTGCAGGCAGGTCTGACGACCGTTCCGGCCTACATACGCTCGGCCAACGACACTGAGTTGACCGAGATGGCACTGATCGAGAATATACAACGCGAAGACCTCAATGCCATAGAGATAGCACTGACGTTTAAAAAGCTCATAGACCAATATGAATTGACGCAGGAACGCCTGAGCGAACGCATTGGCAAAAAACGTGCGACTGTGGCCAATTTTCTGCGCCTGCTCAAGCTTCCGGCAGAAGTGCAGCTCGGATTGCGCGACAAGCGCGTGGATATGGGGCATGCACGCGCACTGCTGTCGGTAGACGATCCGACGATGCAACTTGCACTTTACAATGAAATATTGAAAAAAGGACTGTCGGTGCGGCGCGTTGAGGAACTTGCCCGCAAGATGCGCGAAAAGGGCGCAGATCAAGGCAATAACGACATCCAAAAGGGGTCGAAAATATTTTGTAACAAAGATTTTGATATTTTAAAGAATCATTTGTCGCGACGCTTCAACACACCCGTAACATTCAGTTGCGACACGTCGGGCAAGGGTAAAATCACGTTCAGCTTCAAATCGGAAGACGAACTTGAGAGATTAATTGCTATCTTTGATGCAATTAACCAATCAGAGGGCTGACGCGTCGACCCTCACACGTGCTGAACGCGATTGTACCATCGCATGTATCAGCAAGTTAAACAATGGACAATAGAGAGTCGCAAAAGAAACTAAAAAGGATTTCACGATTGACCCTGTTGTGTGCCGGCATGCTTGTGGCGATGCTGGCCAGCTCTTTTAACGTTTTTTCAAACACACCGGTAAAGCCCTATCGTCCGGAACGCCGCAGCACACCGGCGGTGACTCAGGAATGGCAGGATTCGACTGTAACCGAGCTACAGATCATTGACGAGCCACTGGCAAGCGATACAACGGCCGTGGCGATGACGGTAGAGCCGACGAAGATATTCAATCCCGACCCGACACGCGCCGTGTGGCTATCGGCATTGTTTCCCGGACTTGGCCAAGTCTACAACCGCCGCTACTGGAAACTGCCTATAATCGTCGGCGGGTTCATGGGGCTGGGTTATGCCACATCGTGGAACAACGGTATGCTCCGCGACTATTCGCGTGCCTATGCTGATGTGATGGACAATGATCCATCGACCAAAAGCTATATGGATTTCTTCCCTCCCACGACCAAAGAGGAAGATCTCAACCCTACATGGCTTCAAAACACATTCAAATCGCGAAAAGACTATTACCGCCGCAACCGCGATCTGTGTATAATCTGCATAGTGGGGGTGTATCTGCTGGCAATGGTCGACGCATATGTAGACGCCTCACTCTCACACTTTGACATCTCTCCCTCGCTGACGATGGATGTAGCTCCGGCCATCATCCCCGACGCCCGCGACAAATTGCCGGGGTTGGGGCTGCAATGGGCTTTGAACTTCTAACTCCTATCTCTCACCACAATAAACTCTCCAACCACAGTAAACTCTCCAACCACAGTAACAAACCACATGCCGATGAAAAAGACTGTCATCATATTGTCGCTGACACTGCTCGGATTACTGCCGACTGCCGCAGCTCCCTCGATACTCGACATCAAACACTCGATCACTGACGACAACATAGTGCCGCCGGAGAGCTTCGAGACAAAGACCCGCGAGCTTGAGGAAAATTTCTATCTTCAAAATTTTGTGGTGCGTGACGGCAACAGCCGCGACGAGCGCCTCGGCACATCGCGCGACTACGAAAAACGACTTGCATCGATGCCAACCGAGATAGAGATGCCGTACAACTCCATAGTGGGCAAATATATCGACATGTATCTCGGACGCCGCCGCGGACTTGTGGCCGACATGCTCGCCCTTCATGGATATTATGGCAACATATTCCTAGAGGAACTGCTGAAGGAAGGGGTGCCGACCGAGCTTCAATACCTGCCGGTGATCGAAAGCGCCATCAACCCCAATGCCGTAAGCCGCGTAGGCGCCACCGGACTGTGGCAATTCATGCCTGCCACTGCCAAGGGTCTGGGAATGGAGATCAACTCGCTCGTCGACGAGCGCCGCGACCCGCGCATATCATCACGAAACGCCGCCCGCTATCTAAAGCAACTCTACAACATCTACGATGACTGGTCGCTCGCCATCGCCGCCTACAACTGCGGCCCGGGCAACGTGAACAAGGCGCTGCGACGTGCCGGAGGCGGCAAGAAAGATTTCTGGCAGATCTACAACTATCTACCCAAGGAGACCCGCGGCTATGTGCCTGCGTTCATTGCTGCAAACTACGTAATGACCTATTATGGCAAGCACAATATCTCCCCTACCGTTCTTCGCCGCCAGCTCGTCACTGACACAATCAAGGTCAACAAGCGGGTTCATTTCCGACAGATAGCCGACGTGCTCAACATTCCCGTCGAGGAGATACGCATGCTCAATCCCCAATACCGACAGGACATAATTCCTGGAAACTACCGCCCCTATACGCTCACCTTGCCCAAGCAGCAGGTGCTCAGCTATCTGATGAGCGAGGATGCCATACTTGCCCACGATGCCGACCTGTATGCCCGCCGAACGACCGTTGAACCGGGAGATGAGACAAACGAGGCGGCAGCACTTATCGACGAAACCGGTGAGCGCAATCTGTCGGCGCTCGGGCGTCAGAGCAGCAATGCCACCGAAAACGTCACTGTGGCTATGGCCACAACGGCCGAACAGGTGCAGCAGCTCACCCACACCGTCGGACGCGGTGAAAACATCAAAGATATAGCAAAACGCTATGGCGTCAGCGCTACCGACATCAAACGATGGAACAAGCTGCGCCGCGGCAAAGTAAAGGAAGGAGACCGTCTGATCATCGAACAGCGAGGCAGTGTCGATCCTGATCAGGTGCGCACAGTGACGACCGCTTCTGCCGTACCGGCACCACCGCGCCGCGACACAGCGCGCAAGACATCTGAAGTGCCAGCCCCTCCTGCCCGCGAGAAAGCATCGTCTGCCAGTCGTGCAGAAGTTCCGGCTCCGGCTGCCCGCAAGTCGCAAGACAAATCCAGCAAACCGCAGACAACGGCCAGCAACAATAAAACCAAAAACAAGCCGGCTGATAAGAAACGCACCCAGCAGGCGTCGGCCAAGCCGAAGACATACAAGGTAAAAAGCGGTGACAATCTTGAAAAGATCGCCAAGGCCAACGGCACTACTGTCGCAGCAATCCAACAGGCCAACGGCATGAAGAAAACCGACACCCGCATCAATATCGGAGAAACCATCAAGATTCCGGCAAAAGCCACTGCGAAAAAGGCGACATCAAAAAAGAAAAGCGGCACCAAACGCCGTCGCCGATAAACGGAGCAACAGAGACAGCACACAAAGGACGGAAGAAAGGCAAAATGTCAACCACAGCACTTTCTTCCCTCCTTTTTGCTATATAAAAATCCGTTTATCGCACCAAATGCGCTGAAAAACCGGCGCATGAGAACAGGTAGGCTGACAAAATGTCGGAACATGTTTAGAAACATATAAAATTTAGGCGCCGGATGTCGCATTTTGTCAAAAGTTCTTTCTAAATTTGCCTCACTTAAAACAAACAACAATTTAACCTAAAATCCAGTTTCAACTATGGATATTAACAATATCATGAAAGGCCTCGAGGCCAAACATCCCGGAGAAAAGGAATTCCTCCAGGCTGTGAAGGAAGTGCTGATGTCGGTAGAGGAAGTCTACAACCAGCATCCTGAGTTTGAAAAAGCCAAGATCATCGAGCGCATGGTAGAGCCCGACCGCATCTTCACATTCCGTGTGACCTGGGTCGACGACAACGGTGAAGTGCAGAACAACATCGGCTACCGCGTACAGTTCAACAACGCCATCGGCCCGTACA
>CANOUR010000024.1 GCA_947570265.1 uncultured Bacteroidales bacterium
CTCTCCCCGACATCACCGCCACCCTCGAGCTCGACACCCTCGCCACCAACCTCCCGGCCTCCCCGCCGATCCTCAGGGAGAAAGCCACAACTCCCAAAGTCAACCTATACAACAAAAGCAGTGGAGACCCACCCAAGCGCCCCCGCTTCACACCTCATCACTCTGACATCGTACCTGTCTACGCGGCAGCTGCCCCCGCCGCCTAAAGCGAAAACGGCAGCGAGAGCACATTGACATTCTTAGCATCACCACGAAATTTGGTTTTGCATGAGGATTGTGTTTACTTTGTAGCATGATTTTCTTGAGATCAATAGCTATAGCCTCATGTCTGAGTGCCGCTGCGGTTCATGGACTCGTTAACATACCTGTCGCATGCATGCGCGAGCAACCGCGTCATGCGTCGCAGTTGATTTCTCAGGCAGTGCTTGGCACACCGCTCGAAGTCACCGATACGATAGGGGAGTGGTTGTTTGTGGTCACTCCCGATGGTTATTCAGGATACATGACGGCGTCATCTGTCGAGCAGCGTTCGCTTGCTCAGTGGCAGCATCATGAACGATCTATTGTGTCAGATCCAGCCGGATGCGTACTCACTGATAGCATCGGTGGCGTTGTCGTCCGCTTGCCGTTCAACAGCATTGTCGAAGTTGATTCCGATGGTTGGTGTCGGCTTCCCGATGGCCGTAGGGGGCAACCGTCTGGCCAGCTCGTTTGCCTCGATCGGTGGGCAGCGTCGACCTTTGATGCATCAAAGGTAGTGTCAACGGCTTACGAATTTCTTGGCGCACCATATCTTTGGGGTGGCATATCTGCTTCCGCCATGGATTGCTCCGGACTTGTCAGCCTATGCTATATGTCTGTCGGTCGAGTGTTGCGGCGCGACGCGTGGATGCAGCATGTCGATGGCGAGCCTGTCGACTCGCTGTTGCAGACTGGCGATCTTGTTTTCTTCGATCGTTCCGGCAACGGGCGTGTCGATCATGTCGCCATCTACGATACTGACAGTCTCTTCATTCACTGTTCCGGCATGGTAAAGGTAAACTCTCTCACTCCCGAAAAGGGTGATACCATCAGCGGTAATGTGGTAGGATTTGCACGCATCCGCGATGGCAAAGGAGCTCGCACGGTCAAGGATCATCCGCTATATTTCCCTGTTGACAAATAGGTAGGATGTAAGTAGCTGGTCAAATTAAAAAAATATAGTAGCGTTTTAATTTGAACAGCTACTTATTAATTAGTCCTATCCTCGTTACCGTCAGCTCTATAAAGTACTCTGATTTAACCCTGTTTTAAAACGAGGCAAAAAAGTGGATAAATTATTTGGAAAATTGCATTTTTGGCCTTACCTTTGCACTGCAAAACCACAGATATGGTACCTTGGCCGAGTGGTTAGGCAACGGTCTGCAAAACCGTGTACAGCAGTTCGATTCTGCTAGGTACCTCTCAAAATTAAGCCCGGCTCCCAGCCGGGCTTAATTAATTCTGTGACGGGATGGAGATCCTGCATCTGTGTGCAGCCTGATCCTCAATCAATCCAATCATTCATGACTGATGAAAACTGAAAATCCACCTTTGCGCTGTCCGGTATAGGTTCTGTAAGTACTGCAGTACGCACTAATGCCACTTCGCCATCCGGAATTTGGTTTTCTTTGTCATACACGTATGTCGTGTATAGAATATAGTCATAGTCCTCGTTGTCAAGCACATTGAGCAATTTGTATGTGACATCTACCGGAAAATCACCTAAAGGTTGGTAGCATAGCAACACAGAGTTTTTGCTGAAATCGACATCACTCAGGTCAAGTCCGAGACCCTCGAACACCGATAGATCATCTGCATTATTGATTAAATCGACCCTCGACCTTATCACATATGACTTATACCAAATCTTCTTGATAGCTTCTTTCTGTTCTTCTGGTGTCTCATCCCAGTCTATTATAGCTATAGTTGGTGAAAACCCGAAGGGTTTCACATCGCATACCACTTGAGTCGGACGATACTCAACATGGCATGCAGTGAAAGTCAGTGCCATTGCCGATGCGCACAAGGCCGTAAGAATTGATTTCATAGTGATGATGAGTTTGATCTGTTGCTTATACAGAATAAACGCATCCCTTCTGCATATATTATTCCCTACTATTACTTAAGTGAGTGTTCATTTTAAATTTTGGTTTAGATTCGAGATTTATTTCGAGACTATTTTCCTCGAAGAGGAGGGAGCGTAGCGAGCTACGTGACTGACGATGAGAGGGAAAGAGACCGAAAGAAATCCGAAGATGAACCAAAATGATGGCAATTACTAATGAAAATCTTTTTTTAATTTAAATTGAACACTCACTTAGATGTCAAAAGTTGAACAGATCAGCAGCACATTTGGTGGTCGCCGATGCGACATCATCGGCAGTCATGCCTGTGCACGCCGCTATATGATGGCACGTAAGAGCTGTGTAGGCCGGCTCGTTGCGCTTGCCTCTATGCGGCACCGGAGCGAGATAGGGGGCATCGGTCTCAAGGAGCAGACGCGTCATCCCGATCTCAGGTACAGCTTCCGTCACATGGCAGTTCTTGAACGTGGCCACTCCATTCAGCCCGAAGTAAAAATCACCGTATCTGCGTATGCGGTCAACATCCGATGCTGTCCCCGAGAAACTGTGAAACACTCCATGCGGCACTTCATCCAGTCCCTCGATCACCTCGAGTGTCTGATCAAGTGCCTCGCGGCAATGGATTATCACAGGCAGGCCATTTCTGACTGCAAAATTCATCTGACGCTCAAACACCTGCATTTGTTCGTCAACACTCGATTTGTCCCAATAAAGATCCATTCCTATCTCCCCGACAGCAATGAATCCGCCAAGTGCTATCTCGCTTTCTATTTCGGCCACTTCTCCCATCGGATCATTTCCGAGGTCAGTCGGATGAAGTCCGGCAGCCATGTACACTCTTTCAGGCCATTTCTCTTTCACCGCGCGCATCAATGGCAGCGATGCGAGGTTTGTCCCTGGCATCACCATGCGTTCCACGGCCGCCTCGGCAGCCCTCCGCATCACATCGTCACGGTCGGCATCGAATTCCGGAAGATATATATGAGTGTGTGTGTCAGTCAGCCTCATCAGTTGGAGCGCTCGCGCGATTGTTCTGCGAGCTCTATGAAAAATTCACGTGCCTCGGCCGGAAGATCAGCGGTTTTCACAGCGTCAATAGCCCGGTTGATATAGCTGTCGATAAGTCTCAGGCATGCCTTGTCAAGACCAAGACGGCGGTAAATTGCCGTCACAGCGGCTATCCGTCCTTCCGGATCACCGTCTTCTGCAAGCCACCTGCGCAGATCTCCTGTCTTGTCTCCCTCGAGGGCATTGATCAGTAGCCATGTCTTTTTGGCATTCAATATGTCCCCACCGATCGACTTGCCGAAGATGGCAGTGTCGCCGAACGTATCGAGCCAGTCATCGCGCAGCTGGAATGCCAGCCCGAGCATGTGGCCGAAATCATATAGGGCTTTCACACGCTCTTCGTTCGCGCCGGCACGTAGTGCACCGATAGCGCATGCCCCGCCCAGGAGCACGGATGTCTTGAGCGAGATCATGCGCATGTATTCATCGGTTGTCACATCTTCACGCGATTCAAAATCCATATCGAACTGTTGTCCCTCATACACCTCCATTGCTGTCTTGTTGAACATGGCGAGCAGTTTGGGCAGAGTCTCACCTGCATTTTCGGCAAGAATGATGGTCGACAGTGTCAACATCGCATCACCTGACAAAATCGCAGTATTCTCATCCCATTTCACATGCACGGTCGGACGACCGCGGCGCATGTCGGCCTTGTCCATCACATCATCGTGAAGCAAGGTGAAATTGTGGAATATCTCCACTGCAAGAGCTTGGTTTATGGCAAGCTCGGGAGCAAGACCGCAAGCCTCAGCTGCCGCCAGCGCGAGTGTCGGGCGAAGACGTTTGCCTCCGCAATCAAGCGCGTAGGTGATCGGACGATATAATCCCGCCGGATTTTTGGGAAGTTCCAGTGCCTTGATCGCATCGTGGATCAGGTCAAGATATTGTTCGCGTGAATGCATTGTGGTTTATACTAAGTAGCTGGTCAAATTAAATGAATACAATATGCTTAGGTTTTTTGAGAGATTTTCATTACTTGAAGAGAGCGCGATGCGGGCATCGCAACCGATGAAAGGAAGGAAAATATCCAAAAATATCAAGCAGATTGTTTTCAAGCATTCTTCCAATACAAATATTCATTATAAAAAAAACATTGTAGCGTTTTAATTTGGACAGCTACTTATTGTTTTTCCGGCGAGCACCACCTTGGCGATCGTCGGTTCGGTATATGCATAAGGTATGTAGGCAAGCGAGGGCACCCATGGCTCATAGATCACCACCGATCCCGTCTTGCCTATGGCTATCGATCCGTGGGTCTTGGCAAGATCCATCGCAGCTGCACCGTTGATCGTCACTGCATTGAGCGCGCGCTCGGGTGTCAGTTTCATCTTTATGCAGCCAAGAGCCATCACCATCGGCATCGATCCTGAGGGCGACGATCCCGGATTCCAGTCCGAAGCAAGTGCTACGGCACATCCGGCTTCGACAGCCATTCGCGCAGGGCCATATGGCATGCCGAGGAAGAATGACGCTCCGGGAAGCATCGTCGCCACTGTGTCGGATTTCGACAACAGTGCAACCTCCTCGTCGCCTATGCGTTCAAGATGGTCCACAGACAATGCACCGTGTGCGATGCCTACCTGCACACCACCCGAAATAGCCAGCTCATTGGCGTGTATCTTCGGACGTATGCCATATTTTTCAGCAGCCTTGAGTATGCGCTCGGTCTCCTCGACAGTGAAGAATCCCTCATCGCAGAACACATCCACGAAATCGGCCAGATTGCTTTCAGCCACTCGCGGAAGCATATCGTTGATCACATGGTCTACATACTCGCTCTGACGTCCTTTATACGCGCGTCCTACAGCATGTGCGCCAAGGAATGTCGATCTGATCGCCATCTCAGGCATTGACTTGCGCAGACGGCCGATGACGCGCAGCATCTTCAGCTCTGAGTCGAGAGTCAGACCATAGCCGCTCTTTATCTCTATTGCGCCCGTACCTCTTGCTGCAGCCTGCCGCAGACGTCGCAGAGCCGATTCATACAGCTCATCCTCCGAAGCCTCCGACAGTCGGTCGGCCGAGTTGAGTATGCCACCGCCTCGGCGGGCGATCTCCTCATAGCTCAGTCCGTTGATCTTGTCGATAAACTCTCCTTCGCGGCTGCCCGCATATATGATGTGGGTATGACTGTCGCAGAACGCCGGATGCACGATAGCGTTGTGCGTATCAATGATCTCGCATATGTCGGCGTCAACTTCAGGAACAGTGTCCAGCGTGCCGAAACCGGCGATCCTGCCATCATCGATAAGCAACCAGGCATTGCTGATAAGTCCGGTGCAGTCCATTGCCGCACCACGCAGCGGCTGCACGGTGTCGGTGACGCCGTGCAGCTCGCGTATGTTGGTGATCAGTTGTTGTTTCACGGGTTATTGCGGATGAATTCAACCGACTTCTCGATCAGAGGATACATCACCATGTCGTTGTCGACAAATGGCACTTCCTGACGATACTTGGCAACCCATTCCTCAAGCATGGGCGATGTGTGCAGCGGACGGCGGAACTCGAGTGCCTGTGCGGCATTGAGCAGCTCGATAGCAAGCACACGCTCGGTGTTGGCCACGATGCGCGCAAGTTTGGTTGCCGAGTTCGATCCCATCGACACGTGGTCTTCCTGACCCTGCGACGAAGGAATGCTGTCGCAGCTCGTAGGCCAGCAGAGGCCTTTCGACTGGTTGACGATCGATGCGGCTGCATACTGCGGAATCATGAAACCGCTGTTGAGTCCGGGTTTGGCCACGAGGAACGACGGCAGGTTGCGCTTGCCGCCGATCAGGCAGTATACACGGCGCTCGGAAATGTTTGCAAGTTCCGACATAGCCACAGAAAGGAAATCCATGGGCAGGGCTATAGGCTCGCCGTGGAAGTTGCCGGCCGACACGATCATGTCGAGATCGGGGAACACTGTGGGGTTGTCTGTCGGGGCGTTGATCTCATCCTCGAGCACAGCGCTTACATATGCGAGGGTATCTTTCACCGCACCATGCACCTGAGGCATGCAACGGAACGAATAAGGATCCTGTACATGCTGCTTCTTCACCTTTATCAGTTCCGACCCTTCGAGAATCTCGCGAACGTTCTCGGCAGTCTTGATCTGACCCTTGTGGTGGCGCACGATGTTCACAGGAGCGCAGAATGGCTCGATGCGTCCGTCATAAGCGTCAAGTGAGAGTGAACCGATCTTGTCGGCAAGACGGCTGAGGCGGCGTGCCTGAATGATCGACCACACACCGAATGAGCTCATGAACTGTGTGCCGTTGAGCAGTGCGAGACCTTCCTTCGACTGAAGTGTGATAGGTTCCCAGCCCATCTCTGCAAGCACTTCGCCTGCGGGACGGCGCTCACCCTTGTAGTAGACTTCTCCGAGTCCGAGCAGAGGAAGCGACATGTTGGCCAAAGGAGCGAGGTCGCCTGATGCTCCGAGTGAGCCTTGCTGGCACACGTAGGGTATGATGTCGTTGTTGAAGAAATCGACCAGTCGCTGCACAGTCACAAGCTGAACACCCGAGTTGCCATAGCTGAGGCTCTGTATCTTCAGCAGCATCATCAGCTTGATGATCTCTTTCGGCATAGGTTCGCCCACACTGCATGCGTGCGACATCACGAGATTCTTCTGTAGGTCGCTGAGCTGCGTAGCGTCGATCGATATGTTGCAAAGTGAGCCGAAACCGGTGGTGATACCATAGATCGGTTCGGTGGCCGACGCCATCTTGTCGTCGAGATATTTACGGCACTTTTCAATGCGTGCCACTGCATATTCGCTCAGCGCGAGTTTCTCGCCGCGGGCAAGTATCTCCTCAACGCGGTCTATTGTCAGGCGCTGTGCTGAAATCTGATGTGTCATGATATGTTGATTATTTAAGATCACTTGAATGCGTTTTCGATCACTGTGTCATCCGCGATATTGGGCATGGTCACTTTCAGACCCGGAGTGCGGTCCATCTCACGCTGGATTGCGGCCATCGCGCCGGGATTGCGTCCCCAGCTGCGGCGGGCTATACCGTTGTTGACGTCCCAGAGCAGCATCTGGCGTATACGGCGGTCAGCTTCCTTGCTGCCATCGATCACCATTCCGAATCCTCCGTTGATCACTTCGCCCCAGCCTACGCCGCCGCCGTTGTGCAGCGAGATCCATGTCGCACCGCGGAATCCGTCGCCAACCATATTGTGCACGGCCATATCGGCGCAGAATTGCGATCCGTCCGTGATGTTCGATGTCTCACGATAGGGCGAGTCCGTACCGCTCACGTCGTGATGGTCACGTCCGAGCACCACAGATCCTTTCAGGCGACCATCTGCGATAGCCTTGTTGAATGCGAGCGCGATGCGTGTACGGCCTTCTGAATCGGCGTAGAGAATGCGTGCCTGCGAGCCTACGACAAGTTTGTTCTTGGCTGCCTCGCGGATCCAGTGAAGGTTATCGGCAAGCTGTCCGTGAATATCCTCGGGAGCGGTCTTGAGCATATCATCGAGCACTTCGGCTGCCAGACGGTCAGTCTCGGCGAGATCTTCGGGGTCGCCCGATGCGCAAACCCAACGGAACGGACCGAAACCGTAGTCGAAGAACTTCGGGCCCATGATTGCTTGAACGTATGATGGATAACGGAACGATCCGTCGTTTTTGTCGCTCATGATGTCGGCTCCGGCGCGCGACGATTCAAGAAGGAACGCATTGCCGTAGTCGAAGAAATACATGCCGCGTTCCGAAAGCGTGTTGATCGCTTTTACCTGACGGCGCAGCGATTCCTGCACTGCATCGTGGAAACGGTCGGGATCGTCGGCCATCATGGCCAGTGATTCCTCATAGCTGTAGCCTACAGGATAGTAGCCGCCTGCCCATGGGTTGTGGAGCGATGTCTGGTCAGAACCAAGGTCAACCTTCACGCCGCGCTCAGCGAGACGCTCCCAAAGATCGACCACATTGCCGTTGTATGCGAGCGAAACAGCCTCTTTTGCTTCCTGTGCCTTGATCGCGCGGTCGATTACGGCATCAACGTCGGTAAACACCTCATCGACCCAACCCTGCGAATGGCGTTTTTCCACTGCTGCGGGGTTGATTTCGGCGGTGATGCTGACAACTCCCGAAATCTTGGCAGCCTTGGGCTGAGCACCTGACATGCCTCCCAGACCGGAGCTGATGAAGAGCATACCGGCGATATCGCCGCCGCCACGCAGTGCGCGTGCGGCATTGAGCACAGTGATCGTCGTGCCGTGCACGATACCCTGCGGGCCGATATACATGTAGCTGCCCGCTGTCATCTGGCCATATTGCGATACACCGAGTGCATTCATGCGTTCCCAGTCATCAGGCTTGGAATAGTTGGGTATGACCATGCCGTTTGTCACCACCACACGCGGAGCGTCAGGGTGCGACGGGAAAAGACCCAGCGGGTGACCCGAGTACATCACAAGGGTCTGTTCGTCGGTCATCTCGCTCAGATACTTCATCACCAGACGATACTGCGCCCAGTTCTGGAACACAGCGCCGTTACCGCCATAGGTGATAAGCTCGTGAGGATGCTGAGCCACGGCCGGATCGAGATTGTTCTGGATCATCATCATGATCGCAGCTGCCTGACGGGAGCGCGCGGGATATTGATCCACCGGACGTGCATACATGTCGTATTGCGGGCGCAGACGGTACATGTATATGCGGCCATAGTCATTGAGCTCTTTCACAAACTCAGGAGCAAGCGTGGCGTGCTGCTCGGCGGGGAAGTAACGCAGCGCATTGCGCAGTGCCAGACGCTTCTCGGCGTCTGTTAGAATCTCTTTGCGGCGTGGCGCATGATTCACCTTCGGGTCGCGCTCGCGCGGCTCAGGGAGCACGGCGGGAATACCACCGCGGATATCGTCTTGAAACTCTTGGAGTGTCATATGTGGGATTGGATTATGCTTTGTCGATTATTTTGTTGACTATTGCAAGTATTTCGGCACGCTGCTTTTCGGCCTCAGCGATGATTTGTGCGGCACGGCCGGTCAGTCGGTCGGCTTCTGCACGATCTTTAAGACCGGCGGCATTGATACGCACATTCAGGCCTGCTCCCTGAACGGCAGCTTCCGCAGCAAGTGCTCCTACGCCTGCGTCGCTCACCGATGCCGGATTGCCTTGCTCTGCCATACGGCGTATCAGATCGAATGTTTCGTAAGCGGCCTCCATGGTTTTAAGCGGCACCTGTGTGGCATAGAGTGTGGCGGCTTCCATCGCCTCGGCGCGGGCAGCTTTCTCGGCATCTGTTCCCTTGGGCATAGCGAAAACAGCCATGATGCGGTTGAATGCCTCGGTATCCTCGTCAACAAGATGTATCAGGCGATCCTGAAGCTCACGGCCACCGTCTGCAGCGTCAGAAAATTCGCGCCAACGGTCATCCCAGCCTGCTTTGTGCGACGAAAGGTTGGCCACCATTGTGCCCAGTGCTGCTGCCAGTGCACCCATGTATGCCGAAATCGAGCCTCCACCGGGAGCAGGAGCTTCCGAAGCCGTCGTGTCGGCAAACTCAGTGCATGTCATGTCAACAAGTTTCTTTGCCTTCTCACCGTCAGATGCAGCCACCATGTATTCAACAACCTTTTCTTCCGGATCAAACGGCTTCAGCTCGTCAAGTCCCATCGAACGGACAGCCATGCGTATGATCTCGCTTTCGGGCAGACCTGTTGAGCGCTGCTGCTTGTGCAGGAAGTGACGGCCGGCGTCGATCAACGCACGTTTCGGAACGAGTCCTACGATCTCTGTACCTGTCACGCGCACGCCGCGGGCAGCTGCGGCACGGCTCACCTCATCAAATGCAACATGAAGGGGAGTGGCACTCATGTCAGTGATGTTCATCGACACTTGGGCAATGCCGTATTCGTCGATGAACCAGCCAATGGCTTTTGTGCCCTTGAGCGTGCCGGGGATCATGATTGTTTTTCCGTTCTCATCCTTCATAGGTTTGCCGTTGGGCTTGCCACCCTCGCGCTGAGGACGGCCTTTCTCACGTACGTCAAATGCGATTGCGTTGGCACGGCGTGTCGATGTGCTGTTGAGATTGAAATTCACAGCGATAAGGAAGTCACGTGCACCGATTGCTGTTGCGCCTGTGCGGGCGGCAGCCTCGTCAAATGGACGATCGCCGAAATCTGGAGCCTTGCCCTCATGATTCATTTTCTCGGGAAGAGCCTCATATTCGCCTGCGCGGCAAACAGCGAGGTTCTTGCGTTCGGGTGTGAACGCCGCTGCCTCGTAGCAGTAAGTAGGAATGCCCAACTCATCCGACACACGGCGGGCAAGCTGTCGCGACATTTCTGCTGCCTCCTCGAGTGTCACACCGCTGATAGGTATCAGGGGACACACATCGGTCGCTCCCATGCGGGGATGCGCGCCATGATGATTGCGCATGTCGATCAGTTCGGCAGCCTTCTTTATGCCCTGGAATGCCGCTTCGGTCACGGCCTCAGGTTCACCCACGAAAGTGACTACTGTGCGGTTGGTCGCTTCACCTGGATCGACGTCCAGAAGTTTGATGTTCTCTACAGAAGTAATGGCTGCGGTGATGGCATCGATCACCGCGCGGTCGCGTCCCTCGCTGAAGTTGGGCACGCACTCAATGAGCCGGGTTTGCATGGTATTGTGATAATGTTTTTCTAATCCTGTGTCTGTCTTTAGTAGACAATGCACTTGCAAAGATAATCAACACCGACGAACCATCCAAACGTTTGCTTTAAAAATAAGAGATGTGCCACTCCGCTGTGGAATGGCACATTGTAAAAAGCCACATCAAAGGATGCGATGAAACTCCGAAAGACAGGATTTGAGCGCTCACCGACCTTTGTAATCCGCCTTGGTTGAAAATTCAACACTCCCTCGAGGAGAGCGGGGCCCGCCATCGGACGGTCAAGCTTGTCTCGGAAGTAGATTTGTAATTGATGAGTTTCCCAATCTACTTTGATGTGGTATGTCTTGTTGTTTGCGGCTCTCTCGCCTTGTGTGATTACAACGCAAATTTAATGCATCTGGTTTGATTTTGCAAATTATTTCTTTGTTTTTCGCCGATAGATACAAAAATTATCGAACATAGATATGTTATAACCACAGTGCCGAATAATTCAAACCATGCATGGCCTGATTTAGGAGATGTGGCCACACCCCATATTCTTGCTACTATGCAAAGTATGCCAATGGCAAGAAGTGTGGCAAAGATATTGCGCTTTACTCTATCGCTCACCATAATTATCTGTGTCCTTCTGTTGTATGTGCCTTTATGAGTTCTACAATTTCGTCCGCAGCCTCGCATCCGAGAACGTACTTTTTCCCATTTTTCAGTGTGATAAGAAAGCAATCAAAGGCTTTGCCATAGTAGGCAAAATATCGTCCGATAGATGGTTCACTAAACCATCCGTAATAGCCAAACCAACCGCCACTTCCGCAAATACGTTTTTCAGCCATTGTTGGAGAGATTGATTTTACAGACTCAATGCTACTTAAAGGAATTGATTTGATTTTTAGAGGTCTGATGATATTTAAATCGCCATTTTTAACAGAAATGGATAATGGCATGTATATTAGAGCTGTCAGGCAGAGGACGATAAACGCGCTGACCACCATATATTTTGCCAACGGATCTTTTGCAAAGTATAATGCAGCCAATAGCAAAATAAGAACTATCGCTGTCAGACTTGTGCTCCAAGTGCTTAGTTTTACTTTTTTTCTCATTGAACGGTTACTTGTGATTTAGTTTTTATGCCATATGCTCACAGGGCAAGAGCCGGTATCATACAAAAAAGTCTCGACGTGAGTTGTCTCACGCCGGCGGTAAAATTACTGAATTTTTTCAATTAGTAGTTGTAATGACAGTAAAAATCATAGAATTTTACCAAATGTAAATCTGATTCAAAGATTTTTAGTAAGTTTGCGAGTGGCTCATGTTCCCGTTTCACATGATTCCTTGGGTTTGTCCGAAGAAAGCTAAAATATATATGAATAAACTTCTTTTAATCTCTTTGTTTATCGTCAAAACTTGTTTAGTGTTCGCGCAAGACTGTTGCGTGAATGACAGCATTTTCAAAGAAATCCAATTCCCGCTGACCGAGCAGGACACTCAAACGCCGTTTTACTATTTCAACGACGAATGGATAGCAGATGCCCGCCCCGATATGGTCGATGCCGACTCAATCCTTAGAATGGAAGTCAAAAACGATGAGTATGGAAATCGCGCGGTATTCATTACAATCTCGTCCGATAACATCAAAAAATTGAAATCCGATGTTAAGGAAGCCACCAAGGATATTTGGCCAAACTATGACCCTATTTGTGAATTTCCCGGAGGCAACGGAAAGATCAAAGAATGGTTGGAGGCTAACATACAAATCCCTGACGGATATAAAGGTAGAGAAAGAGTTGTCGTTTACTTCTACGTTCAGCCCGACGGTACAGTTACCGACCCAAAAATTCGTAGACCAAGCAAAAATGAAGCAGCCAATGCCGAGGCATTGAGGCTCGTGAATGCTCTGCCAAAATTCCGTGTCAAATTTTTCACGCCAAGGAAACACCGATTAGGTTATAGTATTGCAATAACATTCAGCGAGCCGGGGGCAATATATATAAGAGGAAATTAAGCTGAATAACTACAATCCCGAAAACGCTATGGCGAGATACCTCAGGCTGATACCTATTCTTCTATATGTATACGCCGCATTGTGTTGTGCTCCCGAAGCACTTTGCCAATCATCATTTAAGTTGGTTAAGAAGAACGGGCATTACTACACCGATGCCACTGTCAACGGCAATGACAATACACCCATATTTGTCGAAACCGGCTTTACAGGCATGGTTGTCAGCATGGCATGGTACAATAAAATTTTGTCTACACTGCCCCTTGAAGAAATCAGGCTCAGGAAGGAGGAACACTTGCATACCGACAGGTCTACCCGAAGAATTGTAAAGCTGTTTAAAGGCAAAGTTCCCGTGGGTGATTTGACGTATGAAGGGCGTGTTTTTGTCGTTGACACAAACGAAGATCATGTTATCGTGCCGGTCAATCTGCTTAAAAACGAAGCCGATACAGCTGCATCTTTAATCCGTTTTGATTTCAAGAAGAATGTGCTTGATTATGTCCGGCATGAAGATGTCAGTTTGGACAAGATGCACAAATACGTGCTTGTTGAAAATGACCCGATGCCTATTTTTGTCGCGACAATGGAATTGTCCGATGCGTCTGGCCATCAGTTGACTAAGTCCGGTAAGTTCAATTTTGACCTTGGCAATGGTTCAAGCGTGTTCTTTTTCAGAAAATCTATGTTTCCTGCGCTCAAGGAGAACAAATTCAAGGTACAGGCATCAAGAGATAAGTCCGGAAATATTATCGGCCAAGGTATTTTTGCAGGATACTGTAAAATAGGCGATAAAACTAATACCGGGTTCTCTATCGGCATCACGAATAAGATTGAGAATACCGATGAATTAGGTTGTGTCGGCCCATCGTTTTTCAAAAACGGGATAGTTATTCTTGATCCTGCCAATAATCTGATTCATTATAAATGACGTTAGTTCAACAGATAATCACAACAGCCATATGGTTTTATACTAAATGACTGATTGTTGCAGTTCTATGTCGGGATCGCGCTGACTTATATTTCGGTGACAGTTGCATATCCCGTAAGCCTACCTGTTATTTCCGGAATCAGATCGAGTGGCAAAGTTAGTGTCATAGTGCAGGTATTGTCAAATACCTGATCGCTTATAGTGATGTCAGGCCGCTTTATCACACGCATCACGCGCTCCATTGCCGGAAAAGCAAAGGCTATGGATAGTCTTGCTTTCTCGGTCTCACTGATGATTTTTGCCGACTCTATAGCTTGGCGTGCGGCCTCGCGGTAGGCGGCTATCAATCCCGATGTGCCGAGTTTTATCCCACCGAAGTAGCGCACTACCACGATCACTACATTGGTCAGCTGAGCCGAGTTGATCTGGCCGAGTATCGGTTTGCCTGCTGTTCCTGATGGTTCACCGTTGTCACTCGACAGGTATGTGGCGCGGTCTGCGCCGGTCATGTATGCCCAGCACACGTGACGTGCGTCGTGATATCTGTTGGTGTAAGTGGCTATAATTTGTCGCGCTTCCTCAGCACTGGCCGCTGGATGGGCAAATGCGAGGAATCGCGACATTTTTTCGCGGACAATCGCCTCCGATGGCGATTCGATGGTGAGATAGTCGGCCATCAGATGATCAGCATGGCATCGCCATACACGCCGAATCTATACTCCTCCTTAACAGCCTTGTCATAGGCTTGCATCACAAGGTCATAGCCGCCGAAAGCAGCCACCATCATCAGCATGGTCGAGTATGGCAGATGGAAGTTCGACACCAATGCATTGGTGACGGTGAAATCATATGGAGGGAAAATAAACTTGTTTGTCCAGCCTGAGTAGGTCTTCATATGTCCGCCCATGCTCACGGCTGTCGCTATGCCGCGCAGCACTGATGTGCCGACTGCGCATATGCGGTGACCTTCATCCTTCGCGGCATTCACCGTGTCGACAAGTCGCGGTGTGACCTCTATCTCCTCCGAGTCCATGCGATGTTTGGTCAGATCCTCCACATCTATGTCGCGGTAGTTGCCCAGACCGCTGTGCACCGTCAGGTATTCCTGTTTGATTCCTTTTATCTCGAGACGCTTCAGCAGTTCTCGTGAAAAATGCAGTCCTGCGGCGGGAGCTACCACAGCGCCTTCACGTGCTGCGAAAATGGTTTGATAGCGTTCTGCATCCTCGCGTGTTGGCTCGCGGTTGATATATGCAGGCAGTGGTGTCTGCCCGAGCTTGAACAGTGCTTTCTTGAACTCTTCGTGAGGCCCGTCGTAGAGAAATCTCAGTGTGCGCCCTCGTGAGGTGGTGTTGTCGATCACCTCGGCCACCATCGACTCGTCATCGCCGAAATAAAGTTTGTTGCCGATGCGTATTTTGCGGGCTGGCTCAACAAGCACATCCCACAGCTTGTTCTCGGCATTCAGCTCACGTAGAAGAAACACTTCTATGCGCGCTCCGGTCTTTTCCTTATTGCCGAACAGACGGGCCGGGAATATCATAGTGTCGTTGAACACAAACACGTCGCCATCGTTGAAATAGTTTATGATTTCCTTGAATACGTGTTCGGTGATCTCTCCTGTCTTACGGTCAATGACCATCATGCGCGATTCGTCGCGACGTTCGATAGGATGCTGGGCTATGAGATTTTCAGGGAGTGTGAATTTGAATTGTGACAGTTTCATCTTTCTTCAGTGGATGTGTCGTTGGTTACGGATGATTGTTTGTGGCCGGGATGTTCGCGTAAAAACCATTCTGGCCATTCAATAGTTGTGGTTTTAACCAGTTCCACGGCTTGATCGACGCTCATGCATTGTTCGATATGTGCTTGCCCCACACGTGTGCGCCGCAGAGCTGTGAGGTGTGCGCCGGAATTAAGCGCCAGTCCTATGTCGCGGGCAAGAGCGCGTATATAAGTGCCCTTTGAGCAAACTACGCGGATTGTCATGCTCTCGGGTGAAAATTCCAACAGTTCAAGCTCGTCTATTACAAGTGTCTTGGGCTTGAGGTCTACTTCTTTTCCGCGTCGGGCCATGTGATATGCGCGGTGACCGTCGACTTTCACTGCCGAATATGCCGGAGGTATCTGGCTGATCTCGCCACGGAACTTTGCAAGAGCGTCTTCTGCAAGTTCGCGTGTGATGTGTGTGGTCGGGTAGGTGGTGTCGATTTCTGTCTCGAGATCAAACGACGGAGTGGTAGCACCGAGTCTGAGCGTAGCCACATACTCCTTCACTTCTGCCTGCAGACTTTCGATCTGTTTTGTGGCTCGACCGGTAGTGATGATCATCACGCCTGTTGCCAACGGATCGAGTGTGCCGGCATGACCCACTTTCAGCTTTTTCACACCGAGCCTGCGAGTCAGAGCCGACCGTAGACGCTTCACGGCATCAAACGATGTCCAGCCGAGCGGCTTGTCAATATAAAGTATTTCTCCGCTAAGGAAATCCATGATCGGTTGTTGTCGATTCTTATATAGTAGCGTTTTAATTTGAACAGCTACTTACCAGCAGATGCAAAGTATGCCCACTGCGGCGCAATATATGGCGAAATACACGAGCTTGCCTTTCTTTACAATCTTCAGCATCCACTGACATGCAGCGCAGCCTACGATGAATGAGGCGAGAAATCCGATCGCTACTGGAACAATGCCGATTGCCGATGCCGGATCGACAGCCGCTGAGGCATCAGGAAACAGCATGTCTTTCAGATCAAGCAGACCTTTGCCCAGAATGGGGATGATCACCATGAGAAACGAAAACTGAGCCACTCTCTCTCGGTTGTCGCCAAGCAATATGCCGGTGGCTATTGTGGTGCCTGAGCGTGAAAGCCCTGGCAGAACGGCCACAGCCTGTGCGCAACCGATGATCAGTGCGTCGAGCCAGCTGATTTCCCTGCCCTGTGGCCTTCCGGGATTCATCAGTGCCTGACGGGTGCGCGTGAAGTAGGCGAAGCAGAGCAATGCGGCCGTCACAATCAGGCACACGCCGACCACAGTGAGATTGCCCTCGAAAAACTGCTCGATATCTTTTTGAAAAAACACACCGACTATGCCTACTGGAACGCACGACAGCAAAATTTTGCACACGTAATAAAACTTATTGTCGCGTTTCACCGTGATGAACGACAGCAGCAGCGGATAAAATTCTTTCCATAGAATAACTATCGTACTGAGCACCGTGGCCACATGCAACACAATGCTGAACTCAAGTGACGAATCGGGATCGAGTGTCACACCGAGCACCTGCTTGAATATCTCGAGGTGGCCGCTGCTGCTTATCGGAAGATACTCCGAAAGTCCTTGGATAATGCCCAGAATCAGGGCGTCAAGCCATGTCATGACTGTTTATCGGTGTTTCGTTTATTATTACACATGATAGCCACACCCATCAGTATGAAGCCGATGAATGCCACACCCGGGCCAAACGCTATACGCCGCCATGAGAATATTTCGGGGTTAAATTCAGTCTCGGTCGATCCGCCGCCGAGCATCAGTAGGAATCCTGCCACGATCACGATTCCGGCAGCTGCCATCATCGTGTAGTTGAACTTGGTCAGGGCGCGCTCACCCTCTGGTTGGCGTTCGAGTCTGTCCTGATGGCTCGTGCCTCTTGATGCTGTATGTTGTTTGTTAGCCATATTTTTTATTTATACATATCGTCATGCCTTGTGCGCAGATATTTGTTGGTGGCCAGTGTGGCGGCAAGGTAGCACAGCAGGCATCCGGTGATGATCATCCCGCCGAACACCCATGCCGCGGCCTCCCACGTCAGAGTTGCCTCCAATGCACCGTCGAGGCTGCGCACCCATGCCAGACATCCGGCGAGCACACCTGCGGCGACTGCCGCTGCCAATGCTCCGGCGAGAGTGTTGGCTCTGACAATCGGACGTCTGATAAACGCGCCCGTCGCTCCCACGAGCTTCATGGTGTGGATGGTAAACCGTCGGGAATACACCGTCAGCCTTACCGTGTTGTTGATCAGCACGAATGCGATCACAAGCAATATCACCGCTATGCACACGGCAACAATGGTGATGTTACGTATAGTCGTGTGGACTTGTTCAACCATCTCGGTGTGCACTTTCACATCAGCCACTCCCGGAGCCATCTCTATCTGTCCGGCAAGTGCCGCAAGCGAGTCGGGCACAGCCCATGCAGCTCTCACATGCACTTCAAACTCGGGTGCGAACGGGTTGACGCCTTCCATCAGCTCGCTGATGTTCTCGTCGTCGCCCACCATCTGCTGCCACCTGTTCATCACGTCCTCCGGTGAGGAGTAGGCATATGATTCGACAAACTTCGACCGCGACAACCGCTGCTTCATGGAAGCAATGTCAGAAGCAGTCGCATCCTCATCGAGCATTATCGAAAATCCCATATGCTGCCTTATGTCGTTGACCACACCGGCTCCGGCAATGCCGAGTAGTGCAGTGCCTCCGAGTATCAGCAGCACCAGCGCCACGCTTATCGTGGCTGTCATGCGGGTGCTGAACAGCGGAAGGCCGCTTCGTAGCTTCTTGTTCATTTGATTTACTTATGGCAAACTATTGCGCAAAATTAATACAATCGTGCGCCAATGTCAAGTTTTCCGGTCTATATTCCGGCTTTTTCCGGCATAAATTCTTAACTTTGCACCAAATCATGTCACATAATCACGCAATATGTCAGTCAACAAGGTGATTCTTCTCGGCAACGTAGGGCGCGACCCCGACATCCGTTATGTCGATGGCAAACCGCTTGCATCGTTTCCGCTTGCCACATCCGATCGTGCGTTTACAACGCGCGAGGGTGTGCAGATCCCTGAGCGCACCGAGTGGCACAACATCGTCATGTGGGGAGCATCGGCTGAGACGGCCGAGCGCTACATCCGCAAAGGCACACGTCTTTATGTCGAAGGCAAATTGCGTACACGCGTGTGGGAAGATCGCAACACCATCAAGCACAACGTGACTGAGATCTACGTCGAGAACTTCGAGCTCCTGTCACGCTCCACACAATGATCCCGAAATCAATTCTAACCTATAAATCAATACCACAATGGATCCCATCTACAAAGACGCCGACCCCGTCGAGTTGCCCGAAAACGCGTTCCGCGAACTGGCAGCCGACGAGCATTACCGTCCGGTGATGCACCCGGCGCGTGATTACAAAGAAGTCACCCCCTATTCCGTTGGAATGGGTCTGCTTCTTGCGGTTGTGTTCAGTGCGGCTGCTGCCTATCTTGGCCTCAAGGTTGGTCAGGTGTTCGAAGCGGCCATACCCATCGCCATCATCGCCGTAGGCCTCAGCGGTGCGTTGAAAAAGAAAGACCCGCTTGGTCAGAACGTGATCATCCAGTCAATCGGAGCATGCTCGGGTGTGATAGTGGCCGGTGCCATATTCACACTTCCCGCGCTCTATATTCTTCAGGCGACATATCCCGAGATCACTGTCAATTTTGTGCAGATTTTCCTCAGCTCATTGCTTGGCGGTGTGCTCGGTATCGTGTTCTTCATCCCGTTCCGCAAATATTTTGTGAAGGATATGCACGGCAAATATCCCTTCCCTGAAGCTACAGCTACAACTCAGGTGCTCGCAAGCGGACAGAGCGCCGGCGACAAGGCCGGGGGTGGGCAGGCCAAGACACTCGTCATAGCTTCACTCATAGGCGGTATATACGACTATATCGTGGCCACATTCGGATGGTGGGCCGAGACGGTGACTACCACCGCCACACAGTGGGGACAGACACTCGCCGAAAAGACCAAGCTGGTCATCAGCTGCAACACCGGTGCTGCCCTTCTCGGACTTGGATATATCGTCGGACTCAAATATGCCTTTGTCATCTTTGCCGGTTCAATTTTCGTATGGTGGATAGTAATCCCCGTCATGGGCACATATGGCAACGAAGCCATCTCTGCAATGGCACCCGCTGAAATATTCGCCAACTACGCCCGCATGATCGGCATCGGCGGTATCGCCATGGCCGGTGTGATCGGCATCGTCAAATCATGGCCAATCATCCGTCAGGCTGTCGGACTCGCCGGTCGTGAGCTCAAGGGCAATCAGAATGCCGAAAAACCCATCCGCTGGCAGAACGACATCTCGATGAAGCACATCGTTTTCTTTATCGCCATAGCCCTTGTGGCCACATTGTTGTTCTTCTGGTTTGGTGTCATCAACACATTCTGGCAGGCAGCCGTTGCATGGTTGGTAGTAGTGCTCATCGCTTTCCTGTTCACCACCGTCGCAGCCAATGCCATCGCAATCGTCGGCAGTAACCCTGTCTCCGGCATGACCCTCATGACCCTCATCGTGGCATCAGCCATCTTTGTCGGCATCGGTCTGAGCGGCACAAGCGGCATCGTTGCCTCTATGGTCATCGGTGGTGTGGTCTGCACAGCGCTTTCTATGGCTGGTGGCTTCGTCACCGACCTTAAGATCGGCTACTGGCTCGGATCTACCCCCCGCAAGCAGGAAAGCTGGAAATTCCTCGGCACACTCGTCTCGGCTGCTACAGTCGGCGGTGTCATCCTGCTGCTCAACGACGTCTATGGTTTCACTGGCGAAAATGCCCTCGTAGCCCCGCAGGCCAATGCAATGGCCAAGGTCATCGAGCCGCTGATGATGGGTGGCGATACACCTTGGATTCTCTATATGGTCGGCGCTATCCTTGCCCTCATCCTCAACTGGCTCGGCGTTCCCGCTTTGGCATTCTGCCTCGGCATGTTCATTCCTCTCCACCTCAACACCCCCATGCTCGTCGGTGGAGCTGTCAGCTGGTTCGTAGGCAGCCGTTCGACCGACAAGAAAGTTAATGACGCACGCCGCGACCATGGCACACTCGTCAGCTCAGGTCTCATTGCCGGTGGTGCGCTGTTCGGTGTATTCGCCGCCCTCACAAAATTCCTCGGCTACGAATACACAAGCCCGCTCGATCTCATCACCACCCAGTCGCTCGGTGTGGTTGTATATGCGCTGCTCATCGTCTTCCTTGCCTACACAAGCATGAAAGGCCGAAAAGCATAATTGGTGGATCGTTGAGACTGTCTCTTAAGTAACAGTGATGTCTGATAAATCCAGACAGACTCCCAGAGTGTGTTTACTTTTAACTCGCGTTAAGGCTGAGAGAATTTTTGAATGATTTTCGCAAGTTGAAGAAGGAGCATAGCGGGCTATGTGACTGATGAGACTTGGCGTAAAGCATCAAAAATTCTCTCGGGATTAATGCGAAACTCCTCATAAAATAGATTCGTTGAATAAATTTACAAATGTGTGTTAAAAGTAAACACACTCTCAACCGACAGATACTGGCGCTCTCCGTGCCGGCCGTGATTGCCACTGTGACAACGCCCCTCTTGGGGCTTATGGACACAGCATTCACCGGCCACATGGGGGGCGCGGTGTATCTGGCCGGTATAGCACTTGGCGGCAATCTGTTCAACATGCTCTACTGGCTCTTCGGCTTTCTCCGCATGGGCACGAGCGGGCTCACTGCCCAAGCCGTCGGTGCGCGCGATGTCCGTCGCCAGTGGATCACGCTTTACCGTGCTCTTGCCGTAGCGTTTATCGCCGGTCTGGTCATCATTCTGTTGCAATGGCCTCTCTCATGGCTCTATCGTAGCATCACGCTTCCTGAGCCGGGAGCATGGAGTGAGGCCGAGCTATACTTCCGCATTCTCGTTTGGGGCGCTCCGGCAACACTTGCCACCACGGCCATGTCCGGTTGGTTTGTGGGCATGCAGTCATCAAAGCGGGCCATGTGGATGTCGGTGGCAATTGACGTCGCCAACATAGCCATGTCGGCATTGCTCGTCATCGGCTTGGGCATGAAAGTGCCCGGAGTGGCCGTCGGCACTCTTGTGGCGCAATGGACTGGTTTCGCAGTGGCGCTGTTGCTGGCTTTCCGCATGGGGCATATACCACCGGTGCGCATCGGCGATATTCTCGAACCGGTCGAGCTGCGGCGTTTCATGACAGTCAACCGCGACATTTTCCTGCGCACGCTCTGCATGATAGCCGTCACCCTCTGGTTCACTCGTGCCGGTGCTTCGGGTGGCACAGTCACTCTCGCGGCCAACGCCCTGCTGATGCAGCTGTTCATCCTGTTCAGCTACGTGATGGATGGCCTCGCCTATGCCGGCGAGGCTCTGGCCGGCAAGTGTGCCGGTGCGCGCGACCGCTACGGATTCCGTCTCACCGTGGCCGCTCTCATGCGATGGGGTGCTGTGGTGGCACTCCTTTTCACCGTCGTCTACTTCCTCTGTGGTCAGACCATCATGTCTCTCCTCAGTGACGATGCCGGAGTCAGAGCCGCAGCGGCCGACTATCTGCCATGGGCGGTGGCCATACCCTTCTGCGGCTTCGCCGCGTTTACATGGGATGGCATATTCATCGGCGCTACCGCCACCCGCCGCATGCTCGCTGCCATGGCTGTCAGTGCTGTTGTTTATTTTGCGGTTTATTTCACGTTGCGTCACATCCTCGGCAATCACGCTCTATGGTTGGCGTTTGTCGCATTTCTGCTGGCACGGTCGCTGTCCATGACAGCAATGAGCCGACGCATCATCTGACCCGGCCTGGATTCCGGGCTATAAACTCTTTCCAGCTCGACGGCCCTTTGGCCTGCACCGGGCGCGACGACTCATAGTAGTGGCACAATGCAGCTCCAAGAGCATCCGTCGCGTCAAGCTCAATGTCAAGGCTTTCAGCCGGAATATCCAATATGCGCCTCAGCATTTCCCTGAGCTGCTCTTTTGATGCCGCACCATTTCCCGTTATGGCCATCTTTATCTTTCTCGGCTCATATTCGGTTATGGGCACATCGCGCGACAGTGCTGCGGCAATGGCCACTCCCTGCGCCCGTCCGAGCTTTAGCATCGACTGCACGTTTTTGCCGAAAAATGGAGCCTCAATGGCCATCTCATCAGGCAGATACTGCTCGACAAGCCCTTGCACGCGTTCAAATATGCGCGAGAGCCTCAGATAGTGGCTCTCGAATTTGCTGAGACGTATCACCCCCAGTGCTATCATCGACAGCTTCTTCCCTTTCACACCGAGAAGACCGTAGCCCATCACGTTAGTTCCCGGGTCGATGCCGATGATTATGCGGTCCCACTCTCTGAGGTCGCTCATGCCAGGGGTAGAATTTCCATATATGTTGTGAAATGCACTATCAGCTCTCCGAACCGTCTCGTCAGCTCTCCGCGCAATGCTGTGGCATCGTCGCTGTCGTGCCACATCGCTGCGGCCTGTTCGCTTTCGGCTGTCATCTGGAAGCAATAGCTCACTGTGTCTTCATCCGGCTTCACGAGCATACGCGCCAGAGTAGGGTAGCCCATGCCGCCATGTCTTTCGAGAGCGGCCGCATATCTGTGTCTCACCCAGTCGAGAAAGTCCCTCTCTACCGACACGTGCATGTGAAATGATGTATTGAGCAGTATCATTGTTTCATATTGCGGTTGGTTAGCCGACGGTGCAGGTGACGGCCGAGAAATGCCACGTGGCGCAGCACGGTTGTCATCGTTCCGTAGTATCTGCACATGATCTTGAAGCGTTCTATGAGCGACCTCCGGTGGTTGGCGGTTGTCACACCTTCGTTGAGATAATCGATCACTATATCGTCGATATAATGGTTGTGTCGCGAATGCTGCAGACAGCGCACACACCAGTCATAGTCGCTTGAGTATCTATATGTTGTGTCAAACGTCGATGTAAGCTTGCGCAGCGCGGCAAATGCCTGATGACACACCACCATGCCATGGCCGAACGATTGTAGCGTCAATTGCTCGGGCGCGCGGAGGTGTCTGTCTGCCACCCGGTTGCGTTGTGCGTCTACAAGTTGCGTCTGACCATATATCACCCCGGGGCGGCTGTCATTCCGCGCAGCATCGGCATACTGTTGCAGCGTCCCAGGCGCGTGGAATGCATCTCCGGCATTGAGAAATATCACATATTCCCCCGTGGCCATGCCGAGTCCTTTGTTCATCGCGTCATATATGCCGTTGTCTGGCTCGGAGAGCACTCTCATACCCTCGATCCCCGACTTCTCGGCAAGTCTTACGGTGTCGTCCGTCGACGCTCCGTCAATGAGCAGATACTCGAAATCGCGGCATGTCTGGCTTCTCACGCTGTCCAGAGTAGCCTGAATCGTATTGGCGGCATTTCGCGCCACAGTGATTATGGAGAATAGCGGTGGTGTCATCGCGTGCAAAGATAGCGTTTTTTCTTAAACTCACAGGCGCATTCCTATACCGAACAGAGCATAGTCATAAAACACCGGATCATCAGGCCGGAGCATGCGCAGCCGCTCGGTCAGATCAACCACAGTGCGGCGGTCATTGGCCTTGCGGCTCACCAGCGACAGCTCGCGCGCCGTGTCGCCCACATGCACATCCAGGGGTATGTATAGCTGCGACGGTTTTATCACGTCCCACACACCCATATCCACTATTCCGTCGTTTCTCACCAGCCACCTCAGTGCCATGTTCACGCGTTTGAGAGCGGTCGTCCTCATGTTCTGCGGCAGGCAACGGCTGTCTGCAGTCCCGTCGTTGGCCTCGGCAATCTCATGGTTTATGCCTTCCACCAAGCGCCACGCAGGTGCTTCATCGGCGGCTATGTCAATCGCGCGGCCATACTCCTGCAGAGAGCCATACCGGCTGTATATCCGTCTCAGACCACGCAGATAGTGCTGCAGGTTGCGGGCGAAAAACGTCCGGTGTATATTCATCTCCGGCGACAGATCCTCATATCCCTCATCCATCATGTAGGCATACGGCTGATAGTCGGTCAGCGCCATCAGCCTCTCGCAGTCGCGGCATATCATCTTGCGGTTGCCCCATGCTATTGTCGCCGAGAGCAGCGACGCTATCTCTATATCCTGCAGCGTGGTGAACTGACGGGGAAACCTCACCGGATCATCGTCGATAAACGATTTGCTGTTGATCCGCGAGGCTTCCGTGTCGAGTAGTTCCTTAAGATCTCTTTCTGTCATCTGCCCGAGTTGCTTATCATCTGGCTAAGCTTACTGTTGAACGCATCCGCCGCCATCAGATCGTCAAGGGTCAGATGCATGCGATAGCGCCAGTAGTGTCGCGGATTGGCAGGCACATTGATCTGCTCTTCGCGCGGGTCATGACGCCGCAGTCCTCCGTCCATCGCCATCATGTCCTGCAGCGGCAGTATACACAGCATCGACGGACTCTTCATGTGCATATCCACGATCCTCTCGCATATCCAAGGCTCGGCATAATACGGTGCAGCACCTCCCTCGTGCAGCACATTGTTGTAATAGTGCTGTGTCTTCTCGCGGTTTTCCTCCCACCATTGGCGTATTCCTCCCATATCGTGGGTCGATGTCGTGCACACCGAGTAGTATGGATAGCTCCACGTATTGCCGAACTCAGCATTAGGATCTTTAGGCATGCGCTGTATCTCAAGCGACAATATCTCCAGAGCGCTCATCACAGCCGGCACACAATCTGGAATCATGCCGAGATCTTCGGCACACACCAGCATGTCTGTGGCATCGGTCAGCGGAGGCAGCTTCCACATCGCTTTGCCATACCAGAAATCGTTATGGCGGCGATAGAAGAAATCATTGTACAGCCTGTCAAACGTCCATTTCTCATAATCGTTCAGAGCACGGTATGCATAGGTGAACTGTGCCGATATTCTGGGATGATACTTTCCCTTTTCATACGGATCTTCGATAAACAGCACATTGTCCACAAGCCCCATCAGCGCATTGCACAGTCGTTCGTTCTTCTCATCTTTCGGCTGCGATGCGAAATAGTCCGCAATCTTGCGTTGCGTGTCAAATTCTTCGCGCAGCCTGTAACGTCCATACCCCGTCTCTGTCAGGAAGCGCTCGCGAGCCTCCTCGGTGTACTCTCCGAAAAATTCCCCTAAAAACCAGTCCATTATATACGGAGTCGCCTGTCGGTCGGCATCGATCCAGAAGTCATAGTTGTCGCGCATCTCATCAGGCGAATAGGGGAGTGCCGGATTGAACACACCCAGCAGACCATGCACGGCATCCATCGGTATTTGCCAAATCCTGAAAAAGCCGAGCACATGGTCTATGCGGTAAGCGTCGAAATATTCCGACATCTTTCTGAACCGTGCTTTCCACCATGCAAACCCGTCACGGTTCATCTCCTCCCAGTTATAGGTGGGGAAGCCCCAGTTTTGGCCGAGCACCGAGAAATCGTCCGGTGGCGCACCCGCCTGACAGTCGAGATTGAACAATCTCGGGTTTATCCATGCGTCTACGCTGTTGCGCGATATGCCTATAGGTATGTCTCCCTTTATGGCCACACCCTTTGAGTGTGCATAATCGCGCACCTCGCGCATCTGCTTGTCGAGGAAATATTGCTGAAACAACACAAAGTTTATTTCCTCAGAGTGGCTCTTCGCAAATTTGTCGAGCTTCTCAGGCGTGTATTCGGCATATTCGCCCCACTGCGACATATCGGCCGTCGAGTTGAGGTCACGCAGTGCGCAGAATGCAGCGTATGGCAGCAGCCAGTCAGCGTTGCGGCTCACGAATTCCTTGAAATCCCCGGTTGTCATCACGCCATCGCCTTCCTGTTCAAACAGCTCCTTTGTCCATTGCCGCTTGCCGTTGTTCACCCGCTCGTAGTCCACTTCCGGCAGCGCGTTCAGTTCCTGTCGAAGAGCCTCGTAATATGCAAGTCTTTCTTTGTCGGCGAGCGTGCCTATCAGTTCGGGGCGCAGATACATCGGGTGCAGCGCAAACGTCGAGTTGGCGTTGTAGGGATACGAGTCTGTCCACGTATGCGTCATCGTCGTGTCATTGATCGGCAATATCTGTACGAATCTCTGTCCTGTCGACGCAGCCCAGTCAACCAATTTTTTTATATCCATGAAATCACCCGCACCGAAGTCCTCGTCGCTCCGCAGTGAGAACACAGGGATCGCCACACCGGCTCCGCGCCACGGGCTCAGCGGGTTCACAAACCGCATCCCCGCCACCACAATCGCCTCGTCAGTCGTCTCAGGTCTCACATCCATGCGACGGTTGTCGCGGCCTTCCCATGCCACCACCTCGCCTGTGCTCTTGTCTATGATCAGGAATTTATAGTCAAACGCCCCTCTCACATCCCTCAGGCTGATGTTGCAGCTCCATTCCGGATATGTGGCGTCGCTCATCACCAGAGCTTTCGTCGTGTCCCACTCGCCTAAAGCCTTTATGCTTCCGCTCACAGCGAGCACCTGCCCGGCAGCGACCATCGGAGCGGCCACACGCAGGTTTATCGTCCCGCAGGCCGCATCCACGGTCGCCGATCTGTCCTTTCTCGCATTTATGCAGTCTCTGAACGCCGATGAATAATATGGCTTGTCCATAGGCTGATCCTGCCACTGGTCATACACTTTGCACCGCGCCACACCCGGCGAAATGCCCAGTCTGTGCGGCGATCCCCACTCATGGCGTTCGCCGCCATTCTCGTGCTTTACAATGTAGCTGTATTCCAACACATCGCCCGGACATACGTCGGCATCCACTGTCAGTTGCCAGTTCTGCTGTCCCGTGCTGTTCATGGCCACAGCTTTCGACCGGTCGCCATTGCCCAGTGCCGGATGATTTCCCGTGATATAAAGAGTCTCGCCCCATGCGGTGCGGTAATCGACGTTAAACGTAAGATTCATCGTTCTTGCAAGTATGACATTAAATTTCCCGCTAAATTAGCAAATTCCCCCCGCCCTCCCAAATATCGCGGTCAAAACTGCTGTAGTTGCTGCACACCATGGCTATGCAGGCCGGCCCACATTGCCGGCTGTCATT
>CANOUR010000025.1 GCA_947570265.1 uncultured Bacteroidales bacterium
TCTTCCGACTATGCAATCTCTATGCCTAAACACAGGTTTTTTACCATGCGCCGCGTTGACCTCTAAAGTGTCAGAAAAGGGCTCCAATTACAGCAATGATTATGCTGCCTAATTGGAATAGCATCAAGTAAAATCTATTTCGTTTATAATTTGCCTCAATCTCTCTCATTTTAAGCGGTAGCTGCTCATACTCCTTCTTGTCCCTCATCATTTTACCACTAAGTAAAAGCCAAGGAATGAAAGATAGAAAGACCATTATAATACCGATATAGAATAATGCCGTCATATCCGAAGTGGTAACTGTTTTTCTTTTATTATAAAACCCAATGGCCGAGAAAAAGTTTACATTGAAAACCCCAACGGCTCAATAACATTGTTTATCTGTAATTTGGCAACCGATTAATGTATTTGGCATGACGGTCAAAGGATTGTCGACGCTGAATAGATACGTGCCGTGGTTGATTCTGTTTCCCAATTACGATTGCTGGATCACAGTTGACGAGTCCCATTAAGCATGCACATTGCGCTTGCTGCCATCGTCGACTATCACATACATACGGAAAACACCCTCAGTACTCTTGTCCACTTCTTGCAACATCCATCACGTGTGTAGTTGTCGGCGCAGAAATCGCATCCCCCGTGAACCGTAACTCCGTAAGTGTATTGATTGTTGCACATCCAGAACGGATCATATTTTGTATCAGTCCTATCATGATACATTATCACTCCACGATACGATGATTTGAAATGATCGACAAACGCATCTACTCTCGCAATCGCCGCATCGTCCATCGCCGGGCTTACACATACAAACATATTGTTGGCTCTCATTGATGTCTCGATAACATCAATGAGATGCTTTTGTGAAAACGCCTGTAGGTCAAGCACGTTTGACAGCAGGTTGACTGCTGTCGGCGTTGTCTGACACGGTATGTCGTCTGCCGACAACGAATCGAACTCTTTGCATATTGTGACTATGCTTACTCCCGGTGCAAGTTAGTCGCAGTGAAGAGCAGCTCGTTTAAGAGCTATTTCTGACGGGTCGATAAGGACAATCATATTGATGTTGTCACGGCCGAAACGATCCAGATAGGCCATGGTGGCAATGCCTTGTCCGCATCCCCAGTCTATGAGGTCGATCTTTCCTCGTGTCGCGTAGGGGTATGGGCTGTCCAATGCCGATTGCATTTTGGCGAAATGCATGTTGCCGTAGTTGCGAAGATAGAGAGCCGCTTCATGTGGGTCATTGATGACTTCTGTTCCACGCATGGACAGGCCTCGTACATCTGTAACAAAAGTCTTGGCAACGTCACGTATCGAATGGAAATTGCCGTCGGCTGTCGCTATCGAATCCGAATATTCCGTGCCTGTCTCGATCATGTGCGGGCCTTGATCGCTGGCTACGATCGGTGCGTCATTATACTCATGTATGCTGTCGATGAGGTTCGACAGTTCCTCATGAGTTATGTTTTTGTCATGGAATTCGTCATGCACCAGATCCAGCATAGGAAATCTGTCTGATAGGCTTTCTGCCGTATTCCGCAGGCCGGCTATCGCCGATTCATTCAGATTGCTTATCGCAAACAGCAGATATGAAAGCAGCGTGGCTCTTATGGCATTGCCGCTTATATCATCATCTGCCTGCGCTTGTTGCAACAGGGTGCATATCTTTGTCAAACGGTCATTCAGACCCGCTGCATGGCTGATCTTTGGATAAAAGATGCACGCCTCGGCCTCAAGACGTTTGTTTATTATTATTTTGTTTGAATCGACCAGCTGCATGAGCACAGACACAGCCGACGTAAATCCGAACCGACATGACAACTCAAGAAGATTCACGATGAAAGCTCTTACATACCTGTTGCCGAAGTCCAGTCCCCGTAGCTTCTGCTTCTTGGTCAGAACGAAATCGTGCCATATTTCTTTATCTCTGGCGAGATAATTCTTCGTGGCGTTGAAATAGCGGGACATCTCTCCGGCATTGTCGATTATGAATCTCGATAATTCATTGGGACTGTCGGATGACGATATGATTCTTTCAGTAAACCGCATATATTGGTTTATTGGCCTTTGCGGCTTTCGTAAAGAAATATGAGTTTCACCAAGGCATCTTTGTCGATAGCATCTTCTTGTTTAGGCATGCCAAGTGACGATGCGAGGCCAAGAAGTCCATCAATGTCCATTGCCGAAAGCTCGCACCATCTGTCGGCAAGAGCGCGGCGCAAACGTGGTGATTCCACGGCTGTATACCTGGCGGATATCTGCTTGTAGATATCATTTGCGATGTCGAGCCCAAACGACAGGAATGTCGATTTCGTCGGGTCTAATCGGGATACGTGGCGCATCACGGTCTCTGTAAGCCACGTCTCAGGCTGTCTCGGTTGAATCTTTACTGAGCATATGCGTGCTGATTTGGTCTCCTGTCGTGTCACGGAGTAATCGAGAATCATTCTGTCGCCTGCGGGAACTCTCTTATGAGGCCACCATGCTTCCAGTTCGCGGCTGCGGTGGGTAGGCTGATTGAAATATGCGTGACGGTAGACACATTCCACGGTATAATAGTCGACAAGGCTGTCAAATCTCATCTTTGTATCTTTTAACGACGCCGGAGTCGTGCCGGTATACCGTTTGGGAAATGCCGAGTAGCCTCGGTTGTAGCCATAATATGTGGCGACAAGTTCACTCATATCGTGCCTGATCCCCTTTTTAAATCCCGATAATATCAGTTCGTCGATCTTTTTGCGCCGTGATTCATTCCCTACGCCATATGTGGCAAGCACTGCGAATACATATGTCTGGCGTTCAAGATGGGTCAGGTCGATTAATTTTGTCAGCGGATCGGCTTTGATGGTTTGCCCTTCCGATGCCGCCACTTTTTCGACTGTTTCCTCAGTGATAGTGCCTGAAAGCAGGCGCAATGCCGGCGCGTCATGTTTTTCCGAAACCAATATGCTGTATCTTCCCGAAGGTGAGTTGCCGAGCGCGGCTCTGCTTTCCGCCTCGACTTCAGGGCACATCATGCCGAGCATCCCGAAATAGTTGTCGGGAAGCCATCCGCGCGCACCTACCGTGCGCATGATGGTGAAAGCCCCGAGCAGCCTGTCGAATATCTCAATCTGCCGGCTCAGATCTCTCGGCTCGATGTCTGCCGGAATTGTTGGACATGAGCGGTTAAGGTTGGTGACGGATGAAACACGGCACAATCTGTTGGGAATATAGGCCGTGCTCAATTCAATGTTGGCCAATGTGATCTCCATCTGTTCTGCCGAGGCGAACGTTATGCTTCTCACACGGCTGAACGGTATGGCCATATCATATGCAAACCATCCCGGACCGGCTTCAATCACATGGCGTGATTCCTCAGGCAACAGTTCGACCTCTATGCAGCATCCGGCAATGTCGCTGTTCTCTTTCGATGTCAGCAGCAGACCGCATGGCCATGAGTCCTGGATATCCTCAGGTTTATTATTGAAATATTTTGCCGGCTTGATGCATGCGCTCCCCGCGTGATGGGCGAGTGAGGCTGTTGATATGGGTATATAGTATATCATTATGCTTTTGATGGAATTACTCACTTAATATCAGCCCCTCGAACCGCTGGATGAAATCGGCTGATCCATATTTGTTAAGCAGAAAAAGATTGCTGCGTGCGCGCGTCACAGCAACATAAATATCTTCCTCTGAGATCACATCCGCGTAATCAGGATTGACAGACGGTATGACAAGACCGTAAAAATAGTCAAATTCCGGTAAGATCACCGTATCAAACTCAAGCCCCTTGGCCGACCGATATGACGATACATGGACATTCTTCAGTTTGATGTCAAATCCCTGCCCGTCATCGTTGGCATAGCAGCTGCAATCAATGCCGTTTTTCCGCAGAAAGTCGTAGATCGTCATCACATCCTTCTGCCATTGGATCAATATGCCGATATTGTGGTCAGCTCCGGTATATTGTCTAACGATGTGCAGTATACTGCCCATGCTGTATTGCGCCACCACCGGCTTTGGCCCCGGATTTGATGCGAGACCTTCGATGATGCCGTTGTCGACGATAATACTCGGGAATGCTCTTCGGGCAAACAGCATTATATTCTGTGTGCATCTGAAATTTCGGTCGAGCACACACTCTGTGTTGTCCGGGAAAATATTTCTGAGCTGTTCCGTCGGGGTGGAGTGATTGCGGTAAAGTATCTGTGAATCGTCAGCCCCGTAGCTCACAGAGTAGCCGGACGAGATCAGCTCCGAATGATATTCCGGAGGCAGATCCTGTGCTTCGTCGATTATTATTTCGTCGAAAGGCTCCCTTTCCGGTCTGTCCATATATGAAGTGCCAATATTCGACATAGCCTCGTGTGCGCCCGATTGCCGGCAGTAATTTCTCAGATAGCTTGCGAGCGACCTCGTATATGTCAGAAGCTTGCATCTCTTGCCTGTCTCGGTGTTGCGTATGTGACGCCACACCGACACTATGCTTTTGCCGGTTCCCGGGCCACCCGTCAGAGCTATCAGACCAGGCTCGTCCAATGCCGCTTGCTGTGGCACGGTCAGTTCGGTTAGTGCAGGAAGTCTCAGGTAGTAGTCAGACATTGTCGATTGTCAGATTATTGATTCGGTAAACGGGTGTGACATATGGCATGCATGGTTGGCAATGACAGCTTTTTCTGAGGAGTTGGCATAGCAATACATGCACAAGTGTGGACATGTGTTGTAGCTGCCTATGTCTTTTGCCGTGATACATCCGCAGTGCTCTCTTTGACCCGTATCGCGGTTGGTGCGTCTTCGGCAGGCATACATTGATCCTCCGAGAGCTATTGCATTGTCGGGCGGACATATGTCTGACGAGAATAAATCCGATTCCAACCGTATGATTTTCATGCCGAGATGCTGCATCAGAGCTTCATCGCCATGTGATAGCCGTGCAATCAATTCGTCATCAATGCAGCTGTTGTGTCCGATGCCGAGATGCTCCAGATCTATCCTTTCACAGCATGTGGCGATCTGCAAGTTCCGGAGTAGGGGACTGGCCGACATCCTTGTGGCCATATCGAGCATGCTGTTTTCATCCCATTCGCGGTATGCGATCTCATGCCTTGCAAGATTGCATCTCACTTTTCTGTACGAGGCAATGTCAGCATAGCTGAACACAAGTTTCTCGGTGTAGCCCGACAGCCGTTTCGCTGTCTTCTCGATTTTTTCTAAAAGATCGCCTGTGCCTATCGTGTCGGTGAGCAGCAATGGATCAAAACGCCACACCACAGCTCCCGGTCCGAGTGAATCAACCAGCCGTTTGAATGTGTCGATGCGCTCTTGCAAAGCCGGAAGCCCCGGTTCAAATCCATCATCGGCATAATCATTCAGCGTATACTGTATATAGCATCCAATGCCGCGATCCCTCAGACGTGATAGGTATGGCAACAGAGGTTTGGGATTCTTTGACCAGAAAACGATAAATCTGGTTTTGTCATAACAAATGTAACTTCTCGCGCCGTTGAACGGATTGACCCACGCGGAATATCCCTTGTCAAGACGGTTGAAAAACCAATCGGCATAAAATGCCGGTATATCAGTGCTACGGCTTGCCGACACGATCACCGGCATGCGTGCCTCAACCTTGATGCCCGCATCATTTGTGATCATTGTTCTAAACCTTCCGTCAGTCATTTCCGTGTTGCCATTATGCATTCACTTACAAATGTACGGAAAATATTCGACGAAAACAGCTTATTGGACTGTGTTAAATCCGGACACACTCTTAGATCGGTAATGCCAGGATTGTCGTGCTTAGCGAACGAAAGGGGAGCGCCCCGACGGATCGGGCACGAATGATTCATAGCTGTTGTCGTCATAATAAACCACAATGCTTATCACGCGTTTGCCCTTGTTGCCAAACGTGATCGTAGCCGACGTTTCATCCTGGGAGCGGTTGGAGTCATGAGGGCTGTTTTGAAAGTCTGAAAAACTCTCACTGTCGTTTTCGGTCTCTGTGATGTTTTTTTCTGTGTCGATTCTGTGGTAGCCCGATTCAAAGTCTATGCGTGGATCAATGTCCAGTGTCTCAGTGCGATTTGACGCCTTGCCGATTGTTTCAATGTCGTTTTGACGCTCTGAGGTTGCGATATTCGCGTGTCCTTCCATATTCCCTTCACCAAACATCAGCCACAGCACCGATAGATTGGGGTAGGCCTGATGGATTTTTGAAATCACCTCGTCGCTCACCTTCTTGTTGCGGCCATTAAGTAGCTGTGACAGTGTAGGGCGTGGTATGCGACAATTGTCTGCAAACTGTGTCACAGGAATTTCATGGGTGTCGATGAACTGCTTCAGACGAGATATAATGTCCATGCAAATGTAAATTTTGGTTTTTAGCTACAGTGTGCAAATGTAATGACTATATTTTGAATATGCAAATTTAAAAAGCTAAATTGTGATTTGCAAACACAAACGTAAGGGGTTGTTGTTTGGGATTAAAAAATGCAAATCTACTAATAATATTAGAGGGTAACTTTATATGTTTGGTGTATATGCAATGCATACAGCTTGTTATAATGTATATGTGTCGATATTGTGATCAATGAGTCTGCGTGGTGGGTAATATTTGAATGGATGAATTAAATTTATATTGTATATGGCATGAAAAACAGTACTATAAACACTATGTTAAGTGGTGTTTATAGTGTATTTGCGTTTGTTGGTTTTTGTTTTGGAATTGCTATCTCTGGATGATGCATCAGAAAACAGAGTATGAATCGTGTAAATTTGCAGTTCTCAAAATTGCGGTGTGCATATGCAAATTTACATTTGTCGCCAAATTAACGCCGACTGTCGATGTGAATGCAAACTATAAAAGATCTCTTGTTTGTATAAGAAAACACTCTGATGTTCACCTATCTAATATATAATCCTAACAATGCAACGCATCTAAAGGATCATTTGATGACATTATTTTAACATATCGATATAATCTCCTACATATTGTCAGCTGAAAGACGGCAGCCCGGAGGCAATTGGCTCTCCGGGCTGCAAAAAAGTTATTATTGTATACCTTTATATTACTTCAAGATTAGCCTCAAGTCGTTGCCTTACAACCTCATACATTGCAATTCCGGCTGCTACTGACACATTTAGAGAGCCGATATTGCCGAACATAGGTATCGACACGAGTTCATCACACTGTGCAAGCACATCGGCAGATATACCGGTGTCCTCCGCTCCCATCACGAGCGCCACGGGGTCGGTATACGACGCTTGAGTGTAATTGATGTCGGCTTTTTCGCTGACACCGATCACACGATAACCATTGTCCTTTAGAAATCTCACGGCCGACAGTGTTGTGCGTTCACGGCATACTGGCAGATGCAGCAACGCTCCGGCCGATGTCTTCACAGCGTCCCCTCCCACACTCACGCTGCCGTGTTGCGGAATGATTATGGCATCTGCACCTGCACACTCAGCCGTACGGGCGATGGCGCCGAAGTTTCTCACATCGGTTATGCCGTCAAGCACCACAATGAACGGCAGCAGGCCGGCCTCATATAGTTCAGGCAGGAGGTTGCCAAGATTATGGTACGTGACGGCCGAAAGCATAGCCAACGCACCCTGATGATTCTTGCGGGTGATTCGGTTGATGCGCTCTACCGGCACTCGCTGCATGATTATTCTGGCCTTGTGGGCTTTGTCGGTCAATTCCCGTGCAAGCTCCCCTTGAAGGTCTTTTGCAAGGAAAATCTTGTCAATTTCTTTACCGGCCTCTATGGCCTCGATTATGGCCCTTAGGCCGAAAATATAGTCGGAGCGTTCCATGTTCGGGTGTTTGGTTATTGTTTAAGCAACGATATGGCATTGGCGCGGGCAGCCTCGTCATCGGCATTGCCTGACAGCATCAATGCAAGCTCTGCAACGCGTTCGTCGTCAGATAGCGGTCTTATGTATGTGTGGGTTGACATCTCGTCGTCTTCCTTATACACTTTGTAATGGTGTGCGCCTTTAGCTGCGACGGCCGGCAGATGTGTTATGGCTATCACCTGCAGCGATCCTGCGATTCTGCGCATCATATCGCCCATTCGGTGAGCCACATCGCCCGACACACCCGTATCAATCTCATCGAATATGATCGATGGCAGAGCCATTTTCGAGGCTATGATCGATTTTATCGACAGCATCAATCGTGAAATTTCGCCTCCTGAGGCTCCTGATGCCACCGATATCGGTTGCTGATTTTTGTTGAATGCAAACAGAAAATCCACTCTGTCTGAGCCTGTTGAGCTAAGTTCGGTCGGACTTACCGCAATATCAACCCGCAGGTTTTTCATGCCTAAGGGCATTGCTGCAGCCGTAAGATCGGCGGCAAACCGCTCCGCCGCTTCATGTCGTGCGGCAGATATTTCAGCGGCACTCTCTTTGGCCAGTGCATGCAGTCTGCGTGCCTCGCGTGACAGCGCACGCAGTGTCTCGTCGCTGTTGTCGAGAGCGTCGAGTTTCTTCTGTAGTTTGCCCTGTATCTCCATCAGCGCCTCCACCGAGTCTACTCTATGCTTTCGCTGTAGTGAATATATGCTGCCGAGTCGTTGCTCTATCCTGTCGAGAGCGGCTGGATCGGCATGCAGATTGCTGTTTGCACGGCGCAATGTTTCCGCGATGTCATCTATTTCAATGATCGCGTTGTCAAGACGTTCAGGCAGATTGTCATCATCGTCGAGCACACTGTCGAGTGAATCAACCGCATCCGAAGCCGTGCGCAAACCATCCAACGCTCCTCCGTCATCTCCGTCGAGTGCCTCGAGGGCATCGCCCAGGTGGCGCTTTATGTCGGCGAGATTCGACAGCACGTCACGCTGTCTCTCAAGCTCCTCCTGCTCTCCTTCGTAAAGATCGAGCTCGGTCAGCTGTTCGAGCTGATAGCGCATATATTCCTCGTCTTCGCGCGACTTAGCCAATGCAGCCTGTGCCATTTTCATCTTGCGGGCGGCATCGCGAAATGCCTGATAGCGCACGGCATGATCATGGAGCCTGGCATGGTTCGACGCCAGCGAGTCGATCACCTGCAACTGAAATTCAGGTTGCGACAGCAGCTGATTCTGATGTTGCGAGTGTATGTCTACCAACAGCATCGCCACGCCGCGGAGTTTCGACAACGGTACGGGCGAGTCGTTGACGAACGCGCGTGACCGGCCTGTAGCGGCGCTTATCTCGCGGCGTAATATGCAGCGCGTATCATCCCATTCAATGTCGTTGGCGTCGCAGTAGCTTCGCAAAGCAGGGTAGTCGTCAATCGCGAACACAGCCTCGATCACCGATTTGCGCGATGCGGTGCGCACCGAACGGGTGTCGGCTCTTCCGCCGAGTATCAGCGACAACGCACCGAGCATGATTGATTTTCCTGCACCGGTCTCGCCGGTAATGATATTCAATCCGGTATGGAAGTCTATGTTGACCTCGTCGATCAATGCATAGTTTGAGATATGGAGCGATTCAAGCATTGTTTTGATCTGTCACGTATTTACTTTTTCTGGCCATCCTTTATCTTGCGTATACGTTCCTGATCGGTCGGATAGAGTGACGAAAGCAGCTCCGACACGCGGTCGCGTTCTTCCTGTGGCCCCTTGGAGTAGACATTGACAAGCTCGTCGAGCTTCGCGTCGTGAAACATCGACAGCCCCACCGACATGGGCGACACATTGTATACGTTTTTCAGTATGTCGAGCGTCGACGTGATTTTCGCACGTCCCTTGTCCGGACTCAGTGCCATTTGGTCGAGCCCCTGCAGATGGTAGTCATAGATGAGATCACGCAACTGCTGGGTCGATGGATCGGTGTAAGCCGACAACACCGCCGACCGGTTCTTGTTGTCCTCGAAAGCGCGCCATCCGGTCTCGCCCGACGATTGTGCCATCTGTACGATCTGTTCAAGCCGCTCATAGAACGGATCTCCACCGTGTGGCGAAAAACTGTCGAAGTCTATAGCCAGTATCAGATAGGCATAGAAGTTGAGTATCGCCGTCAGTTGGCTTTCCATCGACATCTCTGAAAACTGCAGCGGATCGCCTTCCTGATATGTGAAATCGATTTTCGAGTCTTTGAAGTTGATCAGTGTGGTGGTATATGAGCTGTTATAGACCGGACGGGTCGACTGCACCTGCAGATCACCGGTCACTGTATTGTCAGTGTAGTCTTTGACGGTAAGAAACAGCTTGCATTCGATCTTCTCGTTGGGAGAAAGCTGGGCGTTGGAGAACTTCGTGTTGTTCATATATTCGCTTATAGCTTCCTGAAGAGTGTTGAACACCGACGAACTGTTTGTGCCGCTGACCTGCGACGAGTTGACCTCCACCTGACAGTTCAGCTCCTGAGCCGTCGTGGAGAACACTGCGGCCGAAAAGGCCATGGAGAGAAAGAGGAGACGTTTCATAATTTCAAGAGGGTGTCGAGAATGTCAGACGCCACTTCGGTTTTCGACTTCAGTGGATAGTCTGTGCGTTCGCCGCCACGGGTGATTATGCTCACTTTGTTGGTATCTGTACGGAATCCGGCACCTTTGTCGCGCAACGAATTCAGCACAATCATGTCAAGATTCTTCCGGTTGAGCTTACCGATTGCATTGTCGGTCTCGTTGTCGGTCTCGAGAGCGAAGCCCGCGATCAGTTGACCGCTTCGCTTGCGTTTGCCCAACGTAGCGGCAATGTCAGGATTGGCCACGAGGCGCAGCTCCATCGGGTCGCCTTTGTCTCCGCGTTTGATTTTCGATGACGCTGAGTGCTCAGGACGGTAGTCGGCAACAGCTGCACACATCACAGCCCAGTCCGATGAGTCGAAATGCTCCTCGCATGCCGCAAGCATCTCAAGAGCACTTTCCACCTTCACCAGAGTTATCGACTCATGGCGCGGAGCGATTTCCACCGGCCCGCTCACAAGCGTCACTTCAGCCCCACGGGCCGCAGCTTCCTCTGCTATGGCATATCCCATTTTCCCCGACGAATAGTTTCCGATAAAACGCACCGGATCAATCTTTTCGTGTGTGGGGCCAGCCGTGATTAATATTTTTTTGCCTTTAAGGGTGTCCTTTGTATCGAAAAATCTGTCAAGCACCTCAACGATGCGTTCTGGCTCCTCCATGCGTCCTCGTCCCATAAGGTGGCTTGCAAGCTCACCGGTCGCAGGCTCTATTATGTGGTTGCCCCACGAACGTAGTGTGGCCAGATTGCGTGTGGTCGACGGATGCGCCATCATGTCCAGATCCATTGCCGGAGCTATAAACACAGGAGCTTTGGCCGACAGATATGTGGTGACAAGCATGTTGTCAGCCACGCCGTTTGCCATTTTCCCTATCGTCGATGCCGTTGCAGGCGCAATAACCATTGCATCAGCCCAAAGCCCTATGTCGACATGACTGTTCCATTGTCCGGTGTTGGCGGTGAAAAACTCACTGATTACAGGTTTGCCGCTCAGCGCCGACAGTGTCACGGGGGTGATGAACTCTTTTCCCGCCGGGGTGATCACCACCTGCACCTCCGCGCCCGCTTTCACCAACAGGCGCAGCAGACTCACGCTCTTATACGCAGCGATGCCTCCTGTTATACCGAGAATGATGTGTTTCCCTTTGAGCATAAGCGACTGGTCATTTATATGGGTTTACAATGTTTGTTGTAACTGTATTTTTTGGGGGGGGATGAGGCTGCAACCTGGTTGGCGATGCTGCTGCACACGCCACCGATCCTTGGAACATATAAATACACATGAGTGAATCGGTCACGCGCGGCATCCACACTTCCTACATCGCGCTGCTCTGATCAGCCTCGGTCACTTCTTTAGCCGTAGCATGATACGCGTGAAACAGTCCTTTGTGCTCTGTGGAAAATCACCCTGCATGATCCAGCTGTAATAGCCTGAATCGCGCCCGAGCACCTCCTCGGCCAAACGGCCTTTGTATTTGCCGAAATTGATCACCTCACGCCGCTTTTCGTCATATACAAGTCGTCCTATCAGATCTACATTGCGGTTTTGTGATGAAAAATCGCTCAGAGCTTCAATGTCATTGGGCAAATCTTCATAGCGGTCGAGCTGAGCCATTAACACTTCATATGTGGCACGTGTGTCCGCATTGGCCGAATGTGCCTCGGTGAGATCCTTGTCACAATAGAACCTGTAGGCGGCCGTCAGTGTGCGCTGCTCCTTCTTGTGGAAAATAGTCTGCACATCGACAAACCGCGCACGGCTGAAATCAAATGCTATGCCTGCGCGGCGAAATTCCTGATCGAGCACAGGTATGTCAAAACGATTCGAGTTGAATCCGGCAATGTCACACCCGGTGAAAATGTCGGCCAACGATGCAGCAATCTGTTTGAACAGAGGCGCATCAGCCACATCTTCGTCAGTGATATGGTGGATGGCTGTGGCCTCGGCTGGAATCGGAATGCCCGGATTTATACGGCGTGTTTTCTCGATCTCCTTACCGTCAGGCATTATCTTGATCAGCGAAATCTCTACAATACGGTCTGATGTGACATTAGTACCGGTAGTCTCGAGATCAAAAAATATAATCGGCTTTTTAAGATTGAGCTTCATCAAAATTCGGTTACAAGCATTGGCATCAGCAACATCAGCAACTCTGTGTCGGGTTTGTTCTCAGAAGGGACAAACACTCCCGGACGCGACGGATCTGAAAGTCTCACCACTACATCGTCCGAACTGATCGTTGAGAGAATCTCGCTGATATATGGGGCGCTGAATCCGATAACCATGTTATCGCCTGTAAACTGACAGCTGACCGACTCCCATGCCGATGCATTGAACGTCGATTCCGAAGCCTTCATCTCCAGCGAACCCGGCTTTATCGAGAAGCGGACCAAACCGTTGGCCGCATCACAGAATGCGCCGATACGTCGCACCGAGCTTTGGAATGTCGCTCTGTCAACAGTCAGTTCATAGGGATTCGACTGTGGGATCACACGGTTGTAGTCGGGGAATGTGCCTTTTAGAAAACGCGAATTGAACACAAAACTGTCACTTTCAAATTTCACACCTTTCTCTTCAAGAGTCACCGTCACCTGCGGATCTTTAGCAAACACATTCTTGAAGACCACTGTCGATTTAAGTGGAAGTATGAACGATCCCTCGCACGATGGCACAATAGATGAATCCGTGAATTTCACCAGCTTTCGTGTGTCGGTGGCGACAAACACAAGGCTGTCCGGTTTCACGTCCCATAATATTCCCATCATCTGCGGACGCAGTTCGTCGTTGCCTACGGCAAACACTGTGTTGTCTATGCCCCGTATCAGTTTCGAAGTGTCGGTTGTGAATGTATAGCGCACGGCATCTTCATCAAGTTTTTCAGGCAAAGGAAACTCTTCTCCATTGAATCCCATGAAATTGAACTTGCCGTTGGAATATTCAACCGTCATGGAATAGTTCAACTGCGGATCAACGCTCACCGTTATCCCTAAGTCGGGAAGCTCCTTGAGCAGGTCTGTCAGACGGCGGGCATCGACGCACACGGCGCCTTCTCCCTCGGCTCCTGCAACCTCTATGCGCCCTTCGAGGAAATTCTCGCCATCGCTGGCCATTATTGACAATGTGCTGCCGTCGAGTCGCAGGCAAAAGTTATTGAGTATGGTCAGAGCGTTCTTGCTGTTGATAATCTTGCTCACTGCCGAAGCGGTGGCATAGAGCGCTTTGCTGGATACATTGAATCTTATCATGATCTGATTGAGTAACTGCGCATGTAATTAATATGCAAATATAACAAATGTTGGCGAAACCGCAAAACGACGCCGGGCTTCGTGTCTGAGTGAATTGTCAACGCAAGGGTTTACATATCCTGGGAGCTGTCGGCAATTATGGCGCTCATGGGTATAAGCATGAAACTCATCCGCTTGGCGCGCATCACCACCACACGATACGAGTGCCATGTATGTAGTCCGCGTATATCTGCGGCCGATATTGTCTCAGGTGCATGCGGCGGTTTACCATCAATGGCATCGGCCATGTAAGTCAGTGTCATAGAGCCGTCATTGTGCATTTCGACGCGCATTGGCATAATGGCTCTCCTTGCTTCGGGCGCGAGCATATAATAGATATAGATATAGCTCAGCAGCATCGGCATTACGATCATCACCAGCATTAGTGTCACAATGACAAAGCGCAAGTCATACGTCACACCAAGCACTGCCGATACCAATACGGTTATTGCCACCCAAAGGCCATAACGTTTAAACCACATCCCCAGCAGGCATCTGAGATATGTCCCTGGGGATGTGGTAAATTCAGTGGTCGAGAATTGGTCAGTCATCAAGCTTGTGGATCACGAGACCCGAGCGGAGCTTGGGCTCGAACCATGTGGTTTTCGGTGGCATGATGTTTCCGCTGTCGGCAATGTCCATGAGCTGTTTCATGCTCACGGGATAGAGAGCGAGAGCCATAGCCATTTCGCCGGAATCGACACGGCGCTTGAGTTCGCCCAAACCACGGATACCGCCTACGAAATCAATGCGCTTGTCGCTACGCAGGTCGGTGATGCCGAGGATATCACGGAGAATGAGATCCGACGACACAGTCACATCAAGCACACCGATCGGATCTGCATCATTGTATGTGCCGGGTTTTGCGGTGAGTGAATACCAGCGGCCATCGAGATAGAGTGAGAAGTTGTGGAGAGCTGCAGGACGGTAGGGTTCTCCGTTGCCGCGATCCTCAACATCGAATTTTTCGCTCAGGCGATCGAGGAACTGCTCAGGTGTGAGTCCGTTGAGATCCTTTACTACACGGTTGTAGTCGATAATGCGCAAGTGCGATGCAGGGAATGCCACAGCAAGGAAGAAGTTGTATTCTTCGTCGCCACGGTGGTTGGGGTTCTGCTTGGCTTTCTCGTCGCCTACGAGAGCGGCGGCTGCCGAACGGTGATGGCCGTCTGCGATGTAGAGATAGGGGATCTTCTCAAATTCGCGAGTCACAGTCTCGATCGTCTTTTCGTCGTCGATCACCCAGAATGTGTGGCCGAAACCTTCGGCTGACGTAAAGTCATATTCGGGTTTGGCTGCGGTAACATCGCGGATCACCTGCTCCAGAGCCTCATTGTCAGGGAAAGCGAAGAATACAGGCTCGATATTGGCGTTGTTCACGCGCACGTGCTTCATGCGATCCTCTTCCTTGTCGCGGCGTGTCAGCTCGTGCTTCTTGATGCGGCCTTCCATATAGTCGGCCACATTGGCTGCGACAACGATGCCATACTGTGTGCGGCCATCCATCGTCTGGGCGTAGATGTCGTAGTGGGGCTTTTCATCCTGAACGAGCCAGCCTTTGTCCTGAAACATGTTGAAATTCTCAACAGCCTTGTCATAGACGCGGGGATCGTGTTCGTCTGTGCCCTCGGGGAAATCGATCTCAGGTTTGATAATGTGGTAGAGCGAGCGGGGATTGCCTTCGGCCTCTGCACGGGCTTCTGCCGAATTAAGCACATCATAGGGACGCGAGGTGACTTCGGTCACCATTTCGCGTGGCGGGCGCACGCCCTTGAAAGGTCTTACTTTTGCCATTTTGGATCTAAGGTTAAGTTTGGTTTGATGATTGTTATGGCTTTTAGAGTCTGTATGTTGAAATCATTCAAACTCTATCTTTGCGTTCGATTGTCTGGGTGCGGTCTGGACCGATCGACACTATCGTTATCGGTGTCGCAAGCTCTTTTTCCAGGAAATCGAGATACGCCTTGAACTCGCTTGGAAATTCATTCTCGCAGCGCATGCTGGTCATGTCGGTTTTCCAGCCCTTAAGCTCGGTGTATACAGGCTTCACTTCAACGTCGTCGAGATTGAACGGAAAGTCGCGTGTGACTTTGCCATCAATCTCATATGCAGTGCACGCCTTTATGGTCTCGAAACTGTCGAGCACATCGCTTTTCATCATTATGAGCTGAGTGACACCGTTTATCATTATCGAATAGCGGAGTGCCACAAGATCAATCCAGCCACAGCGGCGCTCACGACCGGTGACAGCACCGTATTCATGGCCTATGTCGCGGATCTTCTTTCCTGTCTCGTCAAAAAGCTCGGTGGGGAACGGGCCGCTGCCTACACGTGTGCAGTAAGCCTTGAATATGCCATACACCTCACCGATGCGGCGGGGAGCCACACCTAAACCGGTGCATGCTCCGGCACACACTGTGTTGCTCGATGTCACAAACGGATACGATCCGAAATCCACATCGAGCAATGTGCCCTGCGCACCCTCACATAGCACACTCTTGCCCTCATCGATCATGCGGTTGATCACATGCTCGCTGTCGATGATGTCATACTGGCTGATATATTCTATCGCCTCTTTCCATTTAGCCTCGAGTGTGGCCAGCTCCTCCGGATCGGGCATAGCGCCCAGCGACGCGAGGCGATCAAGATGACGCTGACGGGCTTCGGCGTATTTTTCCTCGAATCTGTGTTCGATGTCACCGAGGCGCAGGCCGTTGCGGCTCACCTTGTCGGTATACGTAGGGCCGATCCCCTTTCCGGTAGTGCCGATTTTCGCCTTCCCTTTTGCCGCCTCGAGGGCAGCGTCAAGCAGTCGGTGGGTCGGCATGATCAGATGAGCCTTGCGTGAGATCTTTAGCACATCCTTGAGATTTATGCCGCTTTGCTCGAGCGCACGCGCTTCTTCGCTGAACAGCACCGGGTCAAGCACCACACCGTTGCCAATAATATTGGTCTGGCCGCTCTGGAATATTCCTGACGGAATGGAGCGCAGCACATATTTCTTGTTGTCAAACTCGAGTGTGTGACCGGCGTTGGGACCGCCCTGGAAGCGCGCCACAACATCGTAGCGGGGTGTCAGCACATCCACTACCTTGCCTTTTCCTTCGTCGCCCCACTGGAGCCCGAGTAAAACGTCGACTTTCATTTCTGTGATCAGATATATTGTATAATATGTTTATTCTTCGTGAACGGTTCTCGATGTCTGCCGCGCGCGCCTTGTCTTGCGCATGCACGTCGAGCACACACCGTAGACACACAGATCATACCATTCCGGATGAAATGCCGGAAACGTGCGCTTGTCAAGCAGCGACGCCAGTTGGGCGTCTTTCACCTCCTTTATCTTTCCGCACACAGTGCATACAAGGTGATGATGATTGCTGCCAAGCCCCGACACCATCTCGTAGTGGGCTGTTGTACGTCCGAAATTATGACGGCGCAGCAGCCCGGCGCTCACAAGCAGCTCGATGGTGTTGTATACCGTGGTGCGGCTCACATGATAGCCTTTATCCTCCATGCGGTTATAAAGGTCGTCGGCAACAAAATGGCGTGTCATCTCCATCACGCAGTCAAGTATGGCGAAACGCTCTGGCGTCTTGCGCAATCGACGTCGCGACAGATACTGCACCAATGAGGCTCTTGCGGCCACTGCATTTTTGTCATCGGCTATCATTGATGCAAAATTACTACAAAAAAATATTAAATAAGTGATTGGGCAAAATAAATTTATGCGTATCTGCGGGATTTTCAGGAAATGGTTGTCATAAAAAAGTCACCGCCACGCCATCTGCATCCTGCAGAGGCGTGGCGGCTATGGTAATGACCTGTCACTTATCAATGGTCGAGCGGCTGAGGCAGCTTGTCGTTCTTGGCCTTTGACGGAGGAGTGATGCCATCACGCTCAAGCAGAGCGTCGATCGTCGGATCTTGCCCGCGGAAACGGCGGTACAGCTCGGCCGGGTGCACGGTGCCACCCTGTGAAAGCACGTTCGCACGGAATTTCTCAGCGCTCTCGGCATCGAAAATACCGTTCTTTGCAAACACAGAGAATGCGTCGGCATCAAGCACTTCAGCCCACTTGTAGCTGTAATATCCGGCCGCATACCCTCCGGCGAATATGTGGCTGAACTGCGGCGACATCATCGTGCCGTCCACCGGCGCGAACATGGCGACGCTTTCCGATGCGGCATTCTCAAACGCTGTCGGGTCATAATCGTCGGCAAGAGGCTCGGTGATCGAGTGCCATGCCATGTCGGTATAACCGAAGTTCAACTGGCGCAGACATGCATATGCCGCTCCGAATCGCGATGAGCTGATTATCTTCTCCACCTCGGCGGCAGGTATGGTCTCACCCGTCACATAGTGGCGTGCGAATCCATCCAGAAATTGCTTCTGGCGCATATAGTTCTCATTAAACTGGCTGGGGAGTTCCACGAAGTCGCGGTACACATTTGTGCCCGAAAGCGATCCATATCGCGTGCTCGCCATCAGACCGTGCAGCGCATGGCCGAACTCATGCAGGAATGTCTGCACCTCATACGGTGTCAGCAACGACGGCTTCGAGTCGGTCGGCTTGGTGAAATTCATCACTATCGACACATGCGGATGACTTGTCGTGCCGTCGGCATTCTTCCATTCACCCTTGAAGTCGGTCATCCATGCCCCGGGACGCTTGCTGTCGCGTGGGAAGAAATCGGTGTAAATCACACCCATGTATTTTCCCTCGCGGTCTTTCACTTCAAACGCTTTCACATCCTGGTGATATACCGGAATCTGTTTGTTTTCCTCGAATGTCACGCCATATAGCTTCGTGGCCAGGCCAAACACACCGTCGATCACGTTGTTCAACTCGAAATACGGACGCAGGTTCTCCTCATCGAATGCATAACGCTCCTGACGCAGCAGATTCGAATAGTAGTTATAGTCCCAAGGCTCGAGTTTCCCTTTCAGCCCCTTTGAGTTCGCAAACTTGGTCAGCTCGTCAAATTCGGCCTGCTGCGTCGGACGGTACGCGTCACGGAGCTGGTCGAGCAGATTCGTCACATTTTTCGGAGTCTCCGCCATCGTGCGCTCAAGCGCATAGTCGGCATAGCTGTCATATCCGAGCAGTTTGGCGATGGCAAGACGCGTATTGGCTATGTCGCGTATCACACCCGTGTTGTCATACTCGCCTTTGAGATTGCGTCCGTTGTACAGTCTGTACATCTTCTCGCGCAGATCGCGGCGGGTGCTGTACTTCATAAACGCTATATACGTAGGCTGAGCCAGAGTGAACAGGTATTCGCCATCGCGACCCTTCTCCTTGGCGGCAAGTGCCGCAGCCTCTATCGAGCTCTCAGGCAGCCCGTCGAGATCGTTGGCCGTAAGCCATATCTCATACGTGTTCAGCTCAAGCAGCACATTCTGCCCGAACTTGTTTGTCAATTCGCTCAGACGCGACGAAAGTTCGCGGTATTTATCCCGGTCAGCACCCTTGAGCAGCGCACCCTTGCGGGCAAACGAGTCATACGTCTTCTGCAGCAGCATCGCGTCTTCCGGATCGAGCGCCGACAGATCAGTCGAATCATACACTTTTTTCACGCGTTCCCACAGCTTCTCGTTGAGCGAGATCGACGTGGAATAGTCGCTGAGCTTCGGGGTGATCTTGTCCGACAGTGTCATCATGGCGCTGTCGCTCAGAGCGTCCGACAGCGGATAAAACACGTTGAGCACACGATCCAGATCACGTCCCGATTTTTCGAGCGCCACAATCGTGTTTTCAAAAGTCGGTGTCGCCTGATTGTTGGCTATGGCATCGATCTCGGCCATACCGAGTTTGATGCCGTTGTCAACGGCCTCTTCATAGTGCGAGGTGTTGATTCGGTCAAACGGCACTGTGCCGTGAGGTGTGCCTGTGAATTCCTGAAAGAAAGGATTCTGTGCGTTCATTGCAAGTGCGATTGATGAAACAGTTGTTAGAATGGTTTTCTTCATATTTATTGTTAGGTGAAATTTATTGTCTCTCACTGTCATGGCGATGGCGGCTCACCACCGTGTCCAGCACAATGCGTGCCATCAGCGGGTCGACGCCGCGTGATGTCAGCAGCGGCATATCCTCCTCGAATGCCTTGGTGAAAACCGCACTGTCCCCGCCTGACGCATGAGCCGAAAGCAGATATCGGTCGGTGGCATCGGCATAGCGGCCCGTCAGCAGGTCAAGGTGTGCGGCGTTCAGATAGTCTGTCGCGTCCGGTTTGTCTGAAAGCACCCGTTGGTAATATATGCGCGCCTTGTCAAACTCTCCCGACATCATAAGCGCCCATGCCAGCGGCCTGACAGCCTTGCCCCCTTCGGGGTGGATGAAATCCACCTTGTAATACTGTACTGTAGCCTCGCGGTAGCGCCCGAGCGCCGTCAGGCAGTGGCCGAGTGCAAGTGCGGCATTGTGATCCTCAGGGCAAGCCTCGGCCACACGTTCAAGATAGGGGAGTGCTGCCTCATGATTCCCGGCCATCCGGTGGCACGACCCGATCCGTCGCAATGTCCACACACTGTTTGCGTCGAGCAGTTCGGCATGCTCATAGCGGGCCAGCGCACCGGCTATATCTCCGGTACGTTGGCGGCAATGCCCCATCTTCTGCAGCATCTGGGCCGTGACAGGCTGCAACGTCGCTAGCCGCTCGAACAGGGTGTATGCCTCATCCCAATAGCCGCGCTTGAAGTAAAACTCCGAGGCAAGACCGAGCGTGTCCGCATCGTCAAACACCACCGACAGCTGAGGTATCTCCAGCGGATTCACCGGCTCTGCGAAAATGTCGTCAAACTCGCCTTTGCGCCTGAACAGCTTGTAGAACCGATACAGCGATTGTATCCAGCGGTTGGCCATCTTCTCCCGGTCTGTATCGGCCGTGGTCAGGCTCGACGCATTGATCTCCGCCATATTCAGATTCTGCATCTTGAACTGCGCAAGCAGCATGTCGCGATGGTCAGCCGGCATCATGCCGAAAGCGCATGCCAGCGAATACTTGTCGTTGTCACACAGAAACGACGCCGACGCTATCACGTCTGCAAAAGCCATCCACTCGCCGTTGTCGCCACGCGCCACCGACGGATGCTCCCTCTCGAACGGTATGAACCAATGATGTATATCGTTGAAAAACGGAAACGACTTCAGTGTGCCGAATGTGCCCATCATCACATCGCTTCCCTCCTCCTGCATCTCCGAGATCTCTTTCAGACGGTCGCGTATGCCGCTCTTCTCTATCATTTCCTCCCACTCCGGATTATCCTCCAGCGACATCGGATCTACGGCCGTCGGCAAATCGCGCAGGCGCTTCTCCATGTCGGGTTTCATCTTCATCAGATCGGGCATGATCTCATCATTTATCTTGCGGTTGACGCGCTCGGTGTCGCGTGCGCGTATCAGCTGCAGAAACACCATGCGCATGTCCGCGGCCCAGCGTGGCGAGTCAGCCGCAGCCGCAAGCGCGTCGAGAGCCATGCGGCGCATCGGGCGCCGGCGGTGCATCCACAGCGATATCAGCAGGGCACACGCTGCCTTCACCGACACCGCCATGTCAGCCGACCCATATGCCTTCACCAGCGAGACAATCCTGCGGTCATCATGCCACTCGATCTCTCCGGCCATTATGCCGGCCACCGTCAGCTGAGCCGCAGCCGACGGCAGCACCGGGCTGTCAAGCAGCGCATCTATCGCATCCGCATCCTCGCGCGACAGCGGATGCGTCGTCCACAGCCTGTTGAAAAGCTCTTTCTCCGTCATATCGGTCTGCGTCGACAGCAGCACACCCGACCCCTCCGTCACCGGCGGATCGGTCTCACCCGTGATCAGAGCCTCGTTCTTCCGGGCTATCAGCCGGCGGTATTCATCCACCACCGTTGTGAGCGTCCTGTCAGGTTGAAGCTGTTGGGTTCTCACCGTGCTGAAATATAGTGTCGCGCTGTCCTGCATCATACGCTGTCGGCGCAGCGATGCCGCCAGATCGCGTATCGACGCGCACACATCCGCATATACATCGGCGCGCGAAGGATCGTGCGCACCGTCAATCGCATAGCGCGCAAGCAGATCGTAGGCCTCACGCACATGCGCCACCTTGTCGGGCATTTCCCGTGTGCCATGTGCGATAGCGCTCCGTTCAAGCGCGTCAAGCGCTTCGCTTATAAGCCCGCGGTTCAGAAGCGACTCAAGGGTGGGACGTGATGGTTTGGTCATAAGTGACTGGTCTTTTATGTTTCTTATTTGCAAATTTAGCATAAAAAGGCGCAAAAGCCGTGCCAAACTTTCCTAATTGTAGCATTTTTTCACTATATTTGCACTCAAATGTAGAGATATTAGTTACTTATAAATCACTTACACAAATATTCCACAATGAAAAAAGCGATTTGGATGATTGCCGGATTCATGTTGTCGTATGTCAGCTCCACCGCGCAGATAGTGGAGACATCTCCGACACCGCTTCAGCAATCAAGTAAAAATGTCACGGTGACGTACCATGCCGACAAAGGCACAGCCGGATTGAAAGGTCTCACATCCGGTGTCTACACCCACATTGGCGTCGTCACCGACAAAAGCGACGGACAATGGGCCTACGCTCCATCAAAGTGGGGCGACAACGCCGACAAATATGCCATGGAGTTTGTGTCCACCGACACATGGCGCCTCAACATCGGCGACATCCGCACATATTTCGGCATTACCGACCCCAACGAAAAGGTGCTCAAGCTTGCAATGGTCTTCCGCAATGCCGATTGCACCAAAGAGGGCAAGGGCGACGGAGGCAAAGACATCTTTGTCGACGTCTTCGACGACGTATTCTCGATGACACTCTCTGCATCCACCGAAGCCACCGTCCTCACCGGTTCGCAAAAGGTGAGATTCACCGTCGATGCAACTGAAAACGCATCCATCAAGCTCTCCGTAAATGGCAAGGAAATCAAGTCGGCATCATCGTCAACGAGCCTCTCTGCCGACTACGACTTCACCTCCAGCGGCGAATATACCGTCAAGGCCACCGCATCAAATGGCAGTGCCACCATCGAGAAATCAATCAGCTACCTCGTAGCTCCTAAGGCAGTGCAGGCCGACTATCCCGGTGGCACTCCCCGCATGGGGGCTGTCCGCAACGCCGACGGCTCGGTCACATTCTGCCTCGCGGCACCTGAAAAAGACAATGTCATCATAGTCGGTTCATGGGACGACTACGCCACACTCGGCAAAAACGTCATGAACTATCACGACTTCCAGGGGCAGCGCTATTTCTGGACCACCGTCAGCGGTCTCGCATCCGGAAAATATTATATGTATTACTATATTGTCGACGGCACCATCAAAGTGGCCGATCCCTATGCCCATCTCATCCTCGATCCGTATAGCGACAAATGGCTCACCAACACCCTCGAAGGTCTGCCCGTTTATCCCTACGACCGCTTTGCCGACACCCTCCTCGCCGTCTACAACGACAGCCTCGACGATTACGACTGGCAGGTGACCGATTTCGACATCCCTGCCCCCGGTGATCTCGTCATCTACGAGATGCTGTTGCGCGATTTCACAGGCGACGGATCAGGATCAGGCACACTCGCCCGTGCTCATTCCCACCTCAACCACCTGCACAGCCTCGGTGTCAATGCCATCGAACTGATGCCCATCATGGAGTTCAACGGCAACAACTCATGGGGCTACAACACCAATTTCTACATGGCTCCCGACAAGGCCTATGGCACTCCCGCCGAATACAAACGCTTCATCGACACATGCCATCAGATGGGATTTGCAGTCATCCTCGACATCGTCTTCAATCAGAGCGATGGACTTCATCCATGGTATCAGATGTACGACATCAAGAGCAACCCGTTCTACAACGCCAATGCGCCCCACGACTATAGCGTGCTCAACGACTGGCGTCAGGAACACCCGCTCGTGTGTCAGCAATGGGAAGACGCCATCCGCTACTGGATGACCGAATACAACGTCGACGGTTTCCGCTTCGATCTCGTCAAAGGTCTCGGCGACTCCGACAGCTACGGCTCGGGCACCGAAGCCTACAACGCATCGCGCGTTGCCAACATGACACGCCTCCACTCCGTCATCACCTCTGTCAAGCCCGACGGCATACACATCAACGAGCACCTTGCCGGAGCAAAAGAAGAAAATGAAATGGCCGCCGACGGACAGCTCAACTGGAGCAACATGAACCATGCCGCATGCCAGACAGCCATGGGCTATCAGGATGGAGCAGGCATGAATGGCATGTACGCCCCCAACAACGGCAACCGTCAGTGGGGTTCTACCGTCGCCTATGCCGAGAGCCACGACGAAGAGCGCATGGGCTACAAGCAGATCAAGTGGGGCGCCACCGCCGACATCAAGAACGACGACGCCACACGCATGCGCCGCCTCGGATCAGTGGCAGCACAGATGCTCATGACCCCCGGCCCCAAGATGATATGGCAGTTCGGCGAATATGGTGCTGAGCAGACCACTAAAAACTCCGATGGCTCCAACAACACCGATCCCAAGAAAGTCCTTTGGAGCTTTGCCGACAATCAGTACCGTCAGGGTCTTTATCAGACCTACAAAGAAATGGCATGGCTGCGTCACAGAAATCCCACACTCTTCACATCCGATGCCACAGTCAAAATGAGTCTCGACGGATGGAGCGACGGCCGGTTCATCACCATTGCCAACGGCAACAACGAAGCTGTCCTTCTTGCCAACCCCGACACCAAATCATCCATCGTAGTGAGCGCTCCCGTGTCTAAGATAAATGCGTCCGGCATGCAGGTTCTCAGCGCCAGCTATCAGTTCGAGCCGCAGGTCAATGTCAGCGGTGGCACAGTCAGCTGCGACATCCCTGCCGGAGCTTACGTTGTTGTCGGCTCTGCCGGCATGTCAGGCATCGGTGACGCCACAGGCAGCATCACCGATGAACCATGTCGCGTCTACGGCGCTCAGGGACGCATCGTCATCGTCGGCGACTATTCATCTGCCTCAGTCTTCGACATCTCCGGCCGCGCTTTTGGCTCGCTCAACGTGCCTGCCGGTCTCTACGTTGTCAATGTAGACGGCAATGTCTCTAAAGTAATCGTCAGATAATAAACCGGTCGCACCGGTCTTGCGGCGGCGGATGGAGCTGAACCATCCGCCGCTTTTGCATTTATTAAGCTACATGTGTAATTATGTTGCACACTGCCTGTTTTACCTTTGCATCATAACCAAAACACACCGTTTTATGAACCGCTCAGTTTATTTCAGCACACGCGTGCTCGACACCATCAACTCTCTCCCCTCCGACGAGCGCTCCACAATGGCAGCGGCTCTCACAAGCGAATTCATCCTCGGCGAGGATGTGGCCGGTTCGCTCACCGGCGTGCAGAAAATGGTCTACTGCATTCTGCGCCACTACGTCCGTCAGGACATGCGTCGCATGTCAGGCATGCACGAGGTGTACGACCTGCGTGATATCAGCTGAACGCCCCCCACACCAACACCTTTATCGTAATCTTAGAGCCTGTCTGGGTTTAACTCGTATTAAGATTGAGATTCAATTACGAGAGATTTTTTCA
>CANOUR010000026.1 GCA_947570265.1 uncultured Bacteroidales bacterium
GTTCCGGTCTGCGCTCGATGCTGTGTTTGCCGATGCTTACCCCGCCGGTGGTGTGGCGGTGGATATTGTGTCCATTGATGCCGTGGCGGAGTGTCTCGATTGTGGCGCGCGATTTGCCGCATCTGAGCGTTTCCCTGCCTGTCCGCAATGTGGCTCGGCAGCTTGCATGGTCACAGGTGGCCGTGAGCTGAGGGTAGCATCGGTCACGGTCGACAGGCCGTCACCGTCATCTGGCGTGGAATCTTGTCCCAGCTGAAACGGTCGAGCAGGGTGGCTATTGTCGCTGGCTGTGGCCTGTCGGTCAAGCATGCCATATATCCCACTGCTCCGAGTATCTGATCAGGGGTGTGGCCGATGCGCATCTGTGCCATGCTTTCGCCGGTGTCGCGTTTTGAAAGTCGCACTCCGTCGGCGTTGACCACCAGTGGCACGTGGCTGAATTCCGGCACGTCGAATCCAAGCTCTTCATACAGGCATATCTGTTGAACGCTCGACAGCAGCAGATCCGATCCGCGCACCACCTCGGTGACCCCCATCGCTGCGTCATCGACCACCACGGCAAGCTGGTACGACCACGCGCCGTCGGCGCGCTGAAGCACAAAGTCGCCGCACTGTTCCGCCGGATTGCATTGCTGTTGTCCATACACCCGGTCGGTGAAGGTGATCTCTTTGTCCGGCACGGCTATGCGTATCGAGTGTGGACGTTCGGGTTCCGTGAACTTCACCGGCATATCAGCCGGACGGCATGTGCCGGCATAGACAATCCGACCGTCGCTCTGGTGTGGAGCTTGTGTGGCCATTATATCGGCGCGGCGGCAGAAGCATGGATAGACTGTTCCCGCTCTCTTGAGCCTTCCGAGCGCCTCGGCATACAGCTCATGCCGTTGGCTTTGGGCATATGGGCCGTTGTCACCGAGGTTGTCAAGCCCTCCTTCGTCGTGGTCGAGCCCGAGCCAACGTAGATCATCCTCTATGGCTTCGGCATGTTCCGGTTTGCTCCGCTGTGGATCCAGATCCTCGATGCGTAGAATCCATTTGCCACCGCGTTTCCTCACCGAAAGCCACGATAGCACCGCGGTGAATATATTGCCCAGATGCATGCGCCCCGACGGCGATGGCGCGAACCGGCCGATGACAGGTCGTGAACCGCTCATTGGCGCTCGGTCTCGGCGGCGATCATCTCCATATCCTCGCTGCGGGTATTGCCGGCCGTGGTCAGCAGGTCGCCGATCATCACACCATTGACTCCCCCCCTGAGCATGCGAAGTGTGGCTTCGCGCGACAGGCGGGCACGTCCGCCGGCGAAGCGTATCACCATGTCAGGAGCTATCAGACGCATCAGCGCTGCGCTGCGTATCGCTTCCTCCTCTCCCATCAGTGGTGTGTCCTGCATTGGTGTCCCTTTTATGGGATTGAGCAGATTCAGCGGTAGTGACACAGCTCCCGCCTCGCGGCACTCCTGAGCGAGCATAAGGCGCTGGCGCATGGTCTCGCCCATGCCTATGATGCCCCCCGCACACACCTCCAGACCCGCCTCGCGGGCTGCCCGGATCGTGGCGAGCTTGTCCTCGCGTGTGTGGGTCGAGCAGAGCGACGTGAAATAATCAGCCGACGTCTCGAGATTGCAGTGATACCTGCTCACCCCGGCCTCGCGCAGACGGCGCATCTCGTCAGCGCCCATGAGCCCCATCGAGGCACACAGGCTGATGCCGCAGGCTTCTCTGACTTTGCCGAACAGCTCTATGAAGCCGTCAAGCTGCTGCGGCGTGACACGTCGCCCTGACGTCACAAGCGAGAAGCGGCGCACACCAATGGCGGAGTTGTTCATCGCTGTTTCGGTGCAGACTCTCATGTCGACGATCGGATAGGTCTCTACTCCCGTGTGGTGGAAGCGTGATTGCGAGCACCATTTGCAATCTTCCGAACACACACCCGATCGCGCGTTGATGATCGAGCAGGTGTCTATGTCATCGCCGCAACGGGCGCGGCGCACCTCATCGGCCAGCGCGCAAAGGGTATCCGTGTCTGTAGTGCGGTCAAGCTCAAGGCACTCGTCTACTGTAGCCGGAATGCCTCTGACAGCGCGTGAGCGTATTTCCTCTATTAGTTCCATTTTGAATATTCAAGCACACTCTTGCAAAATTACGCAAAAATGCTTTGCGGCATTAAAAAAATGCTTACCTTTGTGCCGGGTAAGTCCTTCACGGCATGCTCCCCGAGAACTCCGTCAGATCTTGACCGAAGCAGCGGTATCGGGTTGTAGCGGCGCGATGAAGGGAGCTTACCCTTTTTTTGTGCCCGCGAGCATACCACAGGCCGCTTCGATATCCTCTCCGCGCGACGCACGTATGGTCGCTGTGATGCCTCTGTCATTGAGCCGGTCACGAAATGCCTCCATGTCGCCCTGGGTCGCCGCACGACCTTCATATCCCTCGAACGCATGGAAACGTATCAGGTTGACTCTGCAGGGTATGTCGTGCAGCAGACGGGCAAGTGCCTCGGCATGACGGAGGTCGTCATTCACTCCACGCCACATTATGTATTCCACCGAGAAACGGCGTTGACCGCTCCAGTCTGCACCGTTGCGTATCTTTTTGAGTATGTCGGGCAGTGGCCATGCCTTTTCGACTGGCATGATTGCCGAACGCGCTGCTCCGAACGGATTATGCACACTGAGCGCCACATGCACTTTGGTCTCGTCTATCAGGCGCCCGAGTGTGTCGCCCTTGCCGACAGTCGACACGGTGATACGGCGCGGACTCCATGCAAGTCCCCATGGCGCGGTGAGAATCTCGATAGCGCGTTTCACTTCATCGAAATTGTCAAGCGGCTCTCCCATCCCCATGAACACGATGTTGGTCAGATCCGGGCTGCGGGGCACCGACAGCACCTGATTGATGATCTGCGCAGTCGTGAGGTTGCCCTGGAATCCGCCGCGGCCGGTCATGCAGAACTTGCAGTTCATGCGGCAGCCGGCTTGTGACGACACACAAAGTGTGGCGCGGTCGCGGTCGGGAATAAACACGCTTTCTATGTCGCGCGACGGTGCACCGCGGAACAGATATTTGGCCGTCCCGTCAGCCGATAAGGCTTCGGCAAGGGGCTTCTCGCGTCCGACCGACACTTCTTCGGCAAGGCGGCGGCGCTCATCTTTCGACAGCTCTGTCATTTCGTCAATATCGCATGCACGGTGTTGATAGATACGTTTTGCGATCTGTCCGGCCTTGAAAGCTGGCATGCGCAATTCTGCCACAAGTTCTTTGATCTGAGGCAGAGTCATGCCTATGAGTGCTCTTTTTTCCATGACCCCGAAGTTAGTCATTCTGCGGCAGATGGCAAAATCCATGCTCTTTTATGAAGTTGGCCGAGGCTTCGACTGCAGCCCCGAAAGCTGATGGCTGACCGGGCACGGTGATGAACAGATGCACGGCATCTTCCATCGCATGGTGGCTCACAGGCACTCCAAGTGTCTCGAGCCTTCGGGCAAACGCCACTCCCTGATCGTATAGTATGTCGCGTGTGGCGCCGACAAGCATCACCGGCGGCAGCTGCGACAGCATGCTGTCCGGGGCATCTGCGGGCGATATTAACGGATTCTTGCAGTCTGCACCGCCGCAGGTATACGCGTCGTTGAATGCATCCATCAGAGCGCTGTCGAGCCCGTAACCGCTGCCATACATCCCATACGACGGCGATCCGTCGTCATAGGCGCGTGTGACCGGATAAAACAGCACGAGCGACCGCAATGTGCCCGCCGGCAATCTCATGGCTGTGGCTATGGCAAGGTTTCCGCCCGAACTGTCACCGCCGGCCGACACGCTTCCGCATCCCCATGCCGACACACTGTCGCATGCCATGCGCACGGCCTCCACGCAGTCATCGAGCGCGGCAGGGTAGGGGTGCTCGGGGGCAAGGCGGTAATCGACAGCGAGCACGGCGACACCCGCGTCAGCCATAGCGGCGCAATAGCGGGTACAGCTGTTGATGCTCCCGAAAGTCCATCCTCCGCCATGGAAATATACCAGTAGCGGAGTGCCTGCCGCTGCGTCAGATCTCATGAATAGTCGCATACCGGGTGCTGTATCGCGTGTTGTGACTCCCTCGGGTAGTGGGGCAGGCTGGGCATTGCGAGAGGCCCGTACAGACTGCAATGGCTTTGTATTGCCCGAAATCGCAGCTCTCACAGCCTCGGTCTGTGAGGTTTGTAGCCCTGACGGCATGTTGGCGATGAAATTGTCAGCCTCAGTCTTGAATGGATTTTGTGATGACGCCGATAATACGGTTCCGACGGCGAGTGTTGCGGCGATCAGTCTTAAAGATGGCATAGTCATATGTCGCTTGTTTTTGGGGTAGTCACGTATTAACGCTATTTAATCTATTTTTAGTGTCATGGTGTTTGCCGGAATGCGGCTTGGATGTAATTTTGCATTCCGAAACGGCGCAATGGAAATATACAGGCCGAATTGTTTTGTTGATAGTGTGTATGGATGATTTATAACGGAATCACAATTATCCCCTGTAAACAGCATCATAATTCCCTATATTTCAGATTTACCCCCTGCCGGCATCGCCCGTCGACGCGTGCGACGTATGCCCGCTGCGGTCTGTGGTTTCCGTTGCATACCGTGGATCAGTCTTCAACGGATACCCGTCCGTTGAAAAAAGGTTAGTTACATAAAGATTAGTATACTTGAATTTTGGTTATGAGGGAGGTGCGCTTCTGTGAAGAAGTGCACTTTCAATTTAAAAACGTGGGGACGTGCCTTTGTTCGGTACGTCCCCACGTGATGGTAGATCGTTTCAGACCGTATTTCACATGGCGTGAGCCACAGTCTCGGCAAGAGTGGGATGGGCATGCACGGCGCGGTGCACCTGATCGGCGGTCACGCCGGCTGCGATGGCCAGCGAAAGCTCATGGATCAGGTCGGCTGCGTGCAGACCGAGTATATGTGCGCCGAGCAGACGGCCGGTCTTGGCGTCGATGACGGTCTTGACCATTCCTTCGGCGTCTCCTTCGGCAAGTGCCTTGCCATTGCTTCGGAATGTTGCCTTTCCGATTCTCACTTCATATCCGGCATCTATGGCCTGCTGTTCTGTCATGCCGGTCATAGCTGCTTCGGGAACGGTGAACACCACTGCCGGAACGGGTTCGAGGTCGACATTCTCACCGACGGCACGCAGACCTTGTGCTGTGGCGGCATGAGCCAGCTGGCATATGCCGTTGACATCTCCCACGGCATAGAGTCCGGGGCATCCGGTCTGCATGGTCTGTGGGTCTACGGTGATGCCGCGGCGGGTCACTTCCACGCCTGCGATTGTGTCGAGACCTGCGGGTATGACAGGACGGCGGCCGACAGCCATAAGCACAGCTTCGGCTGCAACGAACGATGTCTTGCCCTTGGCGGTGTAGTCCACCTCAAGACCTTCACGGATGGCTGTGACCTGTGCGCCAACAATGATGTTGACGCCGCGCTTCTTGAGAGCCATGCGAAGACGTTTGGCTATCTCTGCGTCGAACGGAGGCAGTATCTCCTTGCAGTATTCCACTACAGTGACATCAACGCCAAGTGCCGAGAAAATCGAGGCAAACTCCAGTCCGATCACGCCGCCGCCGATTACGGCCAGCGATGCCGGAAGTTCGCGCAGATTGAGAATCTCGTCGCTTGTCATGGCCAGCTCGGCTCCGGGTACGGGCAGACGGGCTGGTTCTGAGCCGGTGGCTATGATCACTTTTGCGGCTGTGAGTGTCTGATCGCCGACGGCAACCGTGAGAGGGTTGGCCGACACGATGCGGGCTTCCCCTTCGATCACCTCTACTCCTGAGAGCACGGCTTTCACTCCCTCGCGCAGACCGTTGATGACATTGTCCTTGCGCTCGACAGCGCGGGCATAGTCGATCACGGCCGGGCCGGCAGTGTCGATGCCAAACACCTGTGATTCGGCTACGGTGAGTGCCACCTCAGCCGTACGGGCGAGGCATTTTGTGGGTATGCAGCCACGGTTGAGGCAAGTGCCGCCGGGCATTCCGCGCTCTATGACGGTCACTTTCTCCCCACGCGCGGCAGCAGCGGCCGCGGCGGGATAACCGCCGGGGCCGCTGCCTATTACGATAAGATCGCGCTGTTCGCTCATTTATCTCTAAGTTGCTTGTATGTGACAATCGGTTCGAGTGCAGCCGTGGTGTCGTCCGGACGTCCGACTGGAGTATTCACCGGTGCGGCTTTCAGAGTGTCGGGTTCGCTGATCGCTTCTGCAGCTATGCGGCGCATTACGTCTATGAACTCGTCGAGTGTCTCGCGGCTTTCTGTCTCGGTCGGCTCGATCATGAGCGATTCGTGGAAGAGCAGCGGGAAATAGATTGTCGGTGCATGGTAACCGTAGTCGAGCAGACGCTTTGCCACATCGAGGGTGGTTACGCCCGTCGATTTGTCAGCGAGGCCGTCGAATACGAACTCATGCTTGCACACACGGTCGACGGGCAGCTTGTAGACATCGCGCAGAGCCTCCTTGATGTAGTTGGCGTTGAGTGTGGCCATCGGGCCTGCCATGCCAAGACCGTCGCGACCCATGGTGAGGATATAGGCCAGGGCGCGCAGCTCGACTGCAAAGTTACCCACGGTCGGGGTGACGCTGCCGCAGCTGTTGGAGTCTTCGCGGACTACACTGAATGTGTCGGTGGCTTCATCACGGATCACACGCGGGTTGGGGAGCAGGTGCTCCAGTCCGGCGCGCACGCCGACAGGCCCTGAACCGGGGCCGCCGCCTCCGTGAGGAGTCGAGAATGTCTTGTGGAGGTTGATGTGCATCACGTCAAAGCCCATGTCGCCCGGGCGTGCCACACCCAGCAGCGGGTTGAGGTTGGCGCCGTCGTAATACATCAGCGCGCCTGCTTCGTGAACCATTGCCGCGATTTCAGGTATGCTCGATTCGAAGATACCGAGGGTGTTGGGGTTGGTCATCATCATGGCAGCCACGGTGTCATCGAGCAGCGGGCGAAGAGCCTCTACGTCGACAGTGCCGTCAGGCAGCGATGCCACTTCCACAACCTCAAGACCACACACGGCCGCACTTGCGGGGTTGGTGCCGTGAGCCGAGTTGGGGACGATTACTTTGGTGCGCTTCTTGTCACCGCGCTCGTCATGATAGGCGCGTATGATCATCAGTCCGGTAAGCTCGCCGTGAGCGCCGGCATATGGGTTGACAGTGAATTCAGCCATGCCGCCGATCTCGCTCAGTGAGCGCTGCAGTGTCCAGTATGCGCGCAATGCGCCCTGAACGGTTGCGTCGGGCTGGAACGGATGAAGGCGTGCCATGCCGGGAATGGCGCTCAATGCGTCGTTCACCTTGGGATTGTACTTCATTGTGCACGATCCGAGGGGGTAGAATCCTGAATCGACACCGAAGTTGTTGGTCGACATGCGTGTATAATGACGCACGACAGTAGGCTCGTCGACTTCGGGAAGTTCGGTGGCGCTTGTGCGTGTCAGTTCAGATGCGAGTTCGGCGCGGGGAAACGCGTCGGTGCTATTGTCGACGGGGCGTGTGCCGCGGCGTCCGGGGCGCGACAGCTCGAAAATCAGTTTGCCGTAGACTTCTCTGTTCATTTTTCAGCAGTTTTAACGAGTTCGACAAATTCTTCAAGCTGGGCACGGCTCTGACGCTCTGTGACGGCGATCAGCAGCTGATTCTTGCCGATCACCACACCGGGCAGAATGCCACGTTCGGCGCAGCGCTCGAACAGACGATCCAGGTCGAGGCCTTCGGTGTCCATCGCAAATTCGTTGAGGAATGGCGATTTGGCGAACATCGGGCGCATGCGTCCGGTTGCTGTCAGCTCGTCACGCAGCCAATGGGCGGCGTCGCGGCCGCGCTCGTTGATCTCGCGGAGACCTTCAGGGCCGTTGAGACTCATGTAGATCGTAACCCACAGAGCCATCAGTCCCTGATTGGAGCAGATGTTTGATGTGGCCTTGTTGCGGCGTATGTGCTGTTCGCGTGCCTGAAGGGTGAGAACGAACACACGGTTTCCGCGGGCATCGGTTGTCTTGCCGACGATGCGTCCGGGCATTTTTCTCATCAGCGCGTTGGTGCAGGTGAGATAACCCAGATACGGGCCTCCATAGCTCAGGGGCACACCGAGCGACTGGGCGTCGCCGCAGGCAATATCTGCGCCCCATTCTCCGGCTGGTTTGAGCACGGCGAGAGTAGATGCGGGAGCATTGACAGTCATCAGGGCTTTGGCCGCATGGATCTTGTCGGCAAATCCGCTGTAGTCTTCCACAATGCCATAATAGTTGGGCTGTGACACGATCACGCCGGCCACGCCTCCTTCACCGAGCATCTGCTCCATATGTGACGAGTCGGTAGTGCCTTCTTCGGTCATGCGTATGGTGGCTACATCGATGCCGTGGTAGCGGGCATATGTGTCTACAACGCGGCGCACGGCAGGATTGATGGTCTCGCTTACCAGAACGCGGTTTTTCTTGCGTCCGGCGGCTACCATCATCATCATTGCCTCGGCTGTCGCTGTGGCTGAGTCGTACATCGACGCGTTGCTCACCTCGAGTCCGGTAAGTGATGCCATCATCGACTGATATTCGAAGATGTACTGGAGTGTACCCTGCGAAATCTCAGGCTGATATGGGGTATAGGCAGTCATGAACTCCGAACGGCTTACCAGCGCGGGAATGGCTGCGGGCACATGATGGTCGTAGTATCCTGCTCCGGCGAGTATCACGCGTGCGGGGCGGTTTTCTGCTGCGAGATTTTCAAAATAATCGGTGACCTGAGCCTCGGTCATGCCAAGAGGCAGGTCATAGGGGCGTTTGAGCTTCAGCTGCTCGGGCACATCGGCGAAAAGGTCATCGAGACTTTTCATGCCGCATGCTCCGAGCATTGCGCTGATCTCTTCCCCTGTCTGAGGCAGATAGTGGTGGGTCACGGCTTAGTGCTGTTCTTTAGCTACGAATTCTTTGTAAGCAGCCTCATCCATCAGGCCTTCGAGCTCTGAAGGATCGCTCATCTCAACCTTGATGATCCAGTTGGCCATGGCGTCCTCATTGATAAGACGGGGGTTGTCGATGAGCTGTTCGTTCACCTCGACCACAGCGCCGCTGACGGGCGAGAGGAGGTCACTTGCAGCCTTTACACTCTCAACGGCTCCGAAGTCTTCGCCGGCAGTCACGTCGTCGCCGTCTTCGGGCATGTCGACGTAAACGATGTTGCCAAGTGCGTGCTGGGCATAGTCTGAGATGCCGATATAGGCGATGTTGCCCTCAACGCGGGCATATTCGTGAGATGTGCTGTAGTAGATCATATCTTTGTGATTATTTGATTGATTGATTTTTCGGGTTGATTATTTTTTGTAGCTCTTCTTGTAGAAGCGGCGGGGTATCACCACTGCGGGGAATGTCTTGCGGCGGATGCGTACCTGCACCTGGGTGTCGCGTTTGGTGAACGGAGCGTCAACCAAAGCCATGGCTATGCTCTTGTCGACAGAGATGCCACGGTATCCGGTGGTGATGTGACCGATGACGTTGCCCTCCATGTCGAGTACTTCGTAGCCGGCGCGGGGTATGGCCTTGTCAAGCAGTTCCAATCCGACGATGCGGCGTTTGGGGCCTTCTTCCTTCTGGCGGGCGAGAACATCGCTGCCAAGGAATCCGTTGGGCTTGTCGAGTTTGCAGAACATCGAAAGACTGCCCTCGACCGGAGTGATGTCGTCGGCCAGTTCATGACCGTAGAGAGGCAGACCGACTTCAAAGCGCAGTGTGTCGCGGCATCCGAGTCCGCAAGGCTCTACGCCTGCTTCAAGCAGCACGTCCCAGATGCGGGTGATGACTTCTGCCGGAGCGTAGATCTCGAATCCGTCCTCGCCGGTGTAACCGGTGCGGCTCACCATCAGTTTGTGGCCTTCCCACTCGGGTTCGCAGAAGGTGTAGAATTCCAGTCCCGACATATCGAGGCCGAGAGCTTTGCGCATCACTTCTTCCGCTTCAGGGCCCTGGAGGGCGATCTCAGATACGTTGTCGCTGAGATTGGTCAGCTCTACTCCCTCGATGCCTTCTTTCTTCAGGCATTCCTGAAGCCATGCGAAGTCTTTGTCGATGTTGGCAGCGTTGACAACCGGTACAAACGATGTGGCGCTGCGGCGGTATACGAGCAGATCGTCGACCACGCCGCCATCCTCGCGCGTGAGCATGCCATAGGCTACGTGGCCGTCAGGCAGGTTGGCTGCATCGTTGGTGAATACGCGTTCGATGAAGGCGAGAGCGCCGGGGCCGCCGACGTGGAATTCGCCCATGTGACTTACGTCAAACATTCCGGCGTGTTCGCGCACTGCATTGTGTTCCTCGGGTATGCCCCGGTAGACGATGGGCATGTCGAATCCGGCGAAGGGTGCCATCTGGGCGCCCAATGCCACATGCTTGTCATGAAGACAGGTTTTCATGTCTTTATAGTTGATTTAAGGGGTTGACTAAAACTGTGCCGACAGACTTTGCCGACTTTGTGCAAAATTACTATAATTCCACCAACATCAAAGCATTCACACTAAAAATCTTTCAAACTGTTGTCGATCGACATGCTTGGCGGGGCGCGCGGGCGTCGTAAAATGCAGCAGGATAGCCACTATGATATTGGACATGTTGCAATTGGTCAGTGAAAAACGGGAGATCGCATGCGAAAAAGGCTGCGATCTCCCGTTGATGATTGTGTGATGATGGGTCAGACTGTCACAATGAAAGCGCCGTTTGAATATCCGCCTCCAAACACAGTGACGCCGACATTTTCGCCTTTGCGCAGTGTGTCGCGTTGTTGCGCGAATACGAGCGGTGCTGATGCGCTGCCTGTGTTGCCGAGCTCGGTTATGTTGTTGAGAAAGTGGTTTTCGGGCAGCTTGAGCTGTCTTGCCACATTGGCCACTATACGCATGTTGGCCTGATGGCAAATTATATGGTCGAGGTCGACAGTCTTTATTCCGCCGGCAGCCTCTCCGGCCTTGTCGAGTGCCTCGATCATATAGCGGCATGCGTGTATGAAGACATCCTTTCCGTCAGGCATGGTGATGCCGTCTTCTTTCGGACGAAGTCTTACACCTTCAGGGCCTTTCGATATATTGCCCAGTCCACATGTGTAGATAGATCTGATTTCAGAATCGTTGTCAGTTTCCGCGGCTGCCGACAGGAAAAACGCCACTGCTGCGTCGCCCCATAGGTGTCCGCACTTTGCATCGGTCTCGTTGGCATAATATGTGTTGTGCTCCGAGCATACGATCAGTGCGCGCTTTGCCTTGCCGGTGGCAAAATATCCTTCGATTATCTCAAGGCCATTGACAAATGATGAGCATGCCGAGGTTGCGCACACAGCCTTGGCGCCGTCGATGCCGAAGCGGCGCTGCACTTCGTGAGCCACGGTGGCAACCGTGTCATATATGCTGTATGAGGCCGAAACGATCAGGTCGACATCTTTTATGTCGTATGGCAGTCCGGCGATGGCATCGTTGACGGCATTGAAGGCCATTGTGTTCTGGCTTTCGTCTGATGCCGCTTTCGAACGTGAGCGTATGCCGGTGCGTTTCACGATCCATTCGTCGGTCAGACCGTTGATGTTAAGGAAGTAGTTGTTATCAACCCGCTGTGAGGGTACGTAATATCCGGTGGAGTTAATATACATGTCGGTAATTGCACAGTTTGTTTAAAATCGTGCAAAACTACAAATAAAATCCGAGATACAAAACATGTGTTGTCGTTAACAATGGAAACGGCAGCCTGATGTGAGCTGCCGTTTCTACGCTTGATGATGATGTCTTAAATGTCTGGTCGATCAGAAGACCACTTTTTTCGTGAATTTCCCGTTGGAAGTGGTAACGCTGACAATGTAGACGCCGTTCGTGAGTCCGGTCTCGATCGAGCCTCCATTGGTTGCTGCTGCGAACACCTCGCTGCCGTCGACGGCATACACTGCCAATGCCCTGGCGTCGCCTTCTACCAGTATGCGCCCTCCTGGGAATGCCTTGATGCGCACATTGTCTTTGGGCGAAGTGGTGTCATCGATGCCTACGACAGAGTTGTCGGGCAGGTAATAGCTGTAGTAATAGGATGCTTCATCCGAGTAGTCCCATGCGTTTTCCACGGCACAGACGACTGCGCTGCCGTTTTTTGCGATCAGCGGCACTCCTGTGAATTCATATCCTACAAGCGTGATCGGCTCATAGGTGTCAGGGTCGACGCCTTCGGTGTCGTGCACCATGTTGTTGTTCATCCATTCATATGTCTCCTGATCGCGATCCTTGTAATAGTCAAACAGAGACAGTGGATTCTCGGTAGTTCCCGGCAGGTAGACGAATCCCTGTCGGGGCTGTGTGTCGCCGTATCTGTAGCACATCACTGTGCCATCATCTGAGATGGATGTTGCTGAGCCGCCATCGCGTTCAAACAGTGTGTATGTGCCGTCGGCGAGATTGAATGTGATGGGAGAGTAGAGAGTTGTGGCATACCACGAATCCGGTATGCTCTCATATGTCTCGGCTGTGCAGAGGACAGTCTTTCCGTCGGATGTCATATTTACGCAGTTGAATTGCAGGCCTATGCTGTTGCAAGCATCGATGGCATCCAGGAAGTTGTTGTATTTATCAGACCATGTGTTGAATTGGGTTTGCCACTCGGCTTTTGCTGCCTCCCACTTGGTTTTCTCCTCTTCAGTGGCGAAATCTTCTGCCACGGGATATGTGGAGTAGTCCCAGCTTCCCTCGTTCTGCCAGTCCTCGACCGCTTTTTCATATGCCGCTACTTCAGTGATGGTCATGAAGTCAAGGATGCTGGGTTGCGCAGGGCCTTCTCCCGGATATGCGGGTATCTCGACATTGTTGGGGTTGGCGAGCTTTTGGAATGTATTGTTGTATTGCCACTCGTTTTTGTCGTTGAGGGTGTAATAGATAAGCGTGGGCACGCTGCCGCTGTAATCCATCATCTGGCCTACCACGGTCTTTCCATCGTCGGATATTGCAATGGCTGTGACATACTGAGGTATGCGGTTGGTGTAATCTTTCGCTGGATAAGGCAGCATAACGGGATCAGACCATGTGCCGTCTTCGTTGAGATTCCATATGACGGGCACTTGCATGGGAATGTCAGTGTCTTCAAGCGATATCGATTGTGCACCTACAGACCCGCATATGCGTGTTCCGTCGGAGGTGATACCCTGAGCCAGATTTATGTTTTCGGTGTAAGGTGTGGGCAGGGCATTCCATTGCGCACCATTGATATAACCGGGTAGGTTGCCATAGTTGCACACGATGGTGTAGTTGTTTGAGAATGCGTTGCCCTGACCGATGGAGTAGGGAAGCATCTCGTCGCCGTCAAATACAGTCTCTGCGCCGGTCTCGTTGTTGTATATGACAACTCTGCCGCTGATCTCGCTTGCGGTCATCTTGCCATCGTTGCTGATAGAAAGACAGTAGGCATTGTCGTACATTCTGGGGCTTGTGGCCATTGCCGATGCGGCTACAAGCGCTGATGCGCCTAATAGTAGAAATTTGTTCATAACCGTTTGATCTGATTGCTAATGATGATTGTTCTATTGGATCGTTTATGCCATGGCTTTATAAACACGGCACAAAATTAAATAAAAATTACAATATCAAAGCAATTTTTACGATTTAATTTATATTTCTACCTTTTTTGCTGTGGCGTCTTTTGAAATGCGTTTTATAAGAGGTTATTTGTGTCAAATAGTCAAATGTGTTTCGGCCGATTAATGAGCCGCTTGTGATGAGAAAGAGTAGGGACTCGCATCAGGTGATGTGCCCCAACCATTGGCTTGATTATCCGTCATTTCGATAGAGATGTCTGCTCCACGGCGCATGTCGGACAATTTGAAGTATGTCGGTGTGTAAGGTTTGTGATCCAGTGTGATGCCATTTATGTAGATGCCGTTGCCGTGGCGCTTGATGGATGTTGTGATGCCAGACGGTTGAGTGAGCGTTACATTGTCGAACAGCGGGCTTCCGATCACGTATTCTCCCGATCCGGGCGTGACCGGATAGAATCCCATTGCCGAGAAGACGAACCATGCGGATGTCTGTCCTTTGTCTTCGTCGCCGCAGTAGCCGTCGGGGGTGGGTGAGTACATACGCTCCATGACTGTGCGCAAGTGTCGCTGTGCTTTCCATGGTTGTCCGGCATGGTTGTAAAAATATATCATGTGCTGTACCGGCTGGTTGCCATGTGCATAATTCCCCATATTCATCACGGTCATCTCCCGGATTTCATGGATGGGGAAGCCATAGTAACTGTCATCATAGAGCGGTGGCACTGTGAATACGGAGTCGAGCATGGCCGCGAATCGATCGCGTCCACCCATCAGTGACATGAGCCCGGCGGCATCGTGAAATACCGACCATGTGTAGTGCCATGCGTTGCCTTCGGTGAATGCGTCGCCCCATTTCAGCGGTGAGAACGGCTTTTGGAATGTGCCGTCGGTGTTGCGGCCGCGCATCAGTGACGTTTCCGGGTCGAAAACATTCTTATAATTGAGTGCGCAACGATTGTATAGCAGCTGCTCTTTCTCGGGGCGTCCGAGCGCAGCGGCAAGTTGTGAAAGGCACCAGTCGTCATAAGCATATTCGAGTGTGCGTGCCACACTTTCGTTTATGCCTGAGTCATAGGGTATATATCCTAAAGTGTTGTAGAGGTGGTGGCCAAGACGTCCGCTTGATGATACGGTGGGATGTACGGCATTGACACCGGCTGTGGCCGCACTCCATAACGCGGCTGTGTCGGCTACTTCTATGCCCGACAACCATGCGTCGGCAAGCACCGATGCCGAATTGTTGCCCACCATGCAGCCGCGGTGGCCGGGACTACCCCATTCGGGTACGAATCCGCTTTCGCGCCAATGGTTCAGCAAGCCTTCCTGTATTTCGGCGCTGACATCGGGATAACAGAGATTGAGCAACGGGAACAATGCGCGGAACGTGTCCCAGAAACCTGTGTCGGTGTAAAGAAATCCCGGTTCGACTGTACCGGTGTGTGGGCTGTAATGAAATGGACGTCCGTCCTGATCAATCTCGTGGAATTTGCGGGGAAAGAGCAACGAGCGGTAAAGACACGAATAGAATGTGGCCATGTCGCGTTCCGAAGCGCCGTCGATGGCAATACGTCCGAGTTGCTCGTTCCATGCATGTTTGCCCTCCTCTTTCAGCTCGTCAAATGTCATGCCGCCAATCTCGCTCAGATTGGCCAGTGCCTGTGAGGGACTGATGAATGATGATGCGACGCGCATGGTTATGGCCTCGCCACGGCGGGTGCGGAACGAGAGTATCGCTCCCGAATGATTGGCCGATATATCCGTTTTCCCGGGCATTATGATGGAATCGGCCACAGTCGCGTAATCCACAAAGGGCTTGTCGAATTCAATAGCGAAATAGTTGCGGAATTCGTCGGGGACTCCTCCGCTGTTGCGGGTGGTGTAGCCGGTGACGCGTTGCGATTTGTGGTCTATGCTTATGGCTGATCCGCAGTCGAATGCGTCAATGACGATGTTTGCACTGTCGGTCTCCGGAAATGTGAATCGCACCATAGCCGCGCGCTCGGTCGGGGTTATCTCTGCCGTAACGTCATGATCTGCCAGATATACACCATAATAATAAGGCCGGCTCACCTCGCTTTTGTGTGAGAACCAGCTCGCGCGTCTTTCCTCGTCAAACACACGCGGCCCTACGGTAGCCATCAGGGCAAACTGGCCGTAGTCGTTGATCCAGGGGCTTGGCTGGTGTGTCTGCCTTATGCCGCGGATGCGATGTGCGTTGTAGGTGTAGATCCAGCCGTCGCCCATGCGGCCGGTCTGTGGTGTCCAGAAGTTCATTCCCCACGGGCGAGCCGTTGCAGGATAGGTGTTGCCTGCCGATAGATCGAAATCGCTCTGTGTGCCCATCAGCGGGTTGACGTATTGTGTGAAATCGGGCATACTGTGGTTGGCCGGTACGGGCGACATTTCAAGCTCGACTGTCGCGCCATCCATGATCTGACTGTGTGTGAGGTATGTTTCGTGCCACGGTTGTCCGTCGATTTTTATAGACCGCACATATATGTTGGATTTTGAAAGCTTAGGTGCGTTGATGGTAAACGATTTGCCGTTTTCAAGCCTAATTGACATCCGGCGGAAGAGCGGAGTGCCGATCTCATAGCGTCCGCTGATCGGATCGACCGGATAGAACCCCATGGCGCTCATCACCAGCCAGGCCGACATCTGACCGCAGTCGTCGTTGCCGCAAAGTCCTGCGGGAGAGGTGTCGTAGAGTTCGTTGACCACGCGTGCCACATATTTTTGAGTGAGGTCGGGTCGTCCGGCCATGTTGTGTAGATAGATGACATGGTGACTCGGCTCGTTGCCTTGGGCATACTGACCGATCATGCCCGTGCTGAATATCGGAAGCGATTCGTCGGCTGACGGGTTGAATGTCATCATGCTGTCGAGCTTTTGCAGGAAGCGGTTGCGGCCACCCATCAGATCCATCAATCCTTGCGGATCGTGCTGCACTGACCATAGATAGTGCCATGCGTTGCTTTCGCAGATGTGGGTGGAATAGTCCTCGGCGCGGAATCCTTCGGTAAACAGGCCGTTGGAGTCGCGCGGTTGCATGAACGATGTCGCGGGATTGTATTGATTGCGGTAGTTTTGTGCCCTCTTGCGGAATTGAGTGGCGATGATGCTGTCGCCGAGCATTTCGGCCAGTCTGGCAATGCAATGATCGTCGTAGGCATACTCGAGTGTCTTCGACATTGACCATTCTTCTCCCTTGTCGCATGGCACGTATCCCAGACGACGGTAATCGCCAATCTGGCGGTAGGAGTCGAGTGTGGCGGTGGCCACGCACAGGTCAAGAGCCTCACGTGCTTCTTTTTCAGAGAGCAGTCCCTTCAGATATGCTTCGGCAATGACCGGCGCGGAGTGATATCCGATCATCATGTCGGTTTCCGAGCCTTGGAAATTCCACACCGGCAACCGTCCGTTCTCACGGGCAAACGCTATGAGTGACATTGCGAAATCTCTGGCTCGGTCGGGTTGCAGTATGGTGATCAACGGATGTTGCGCGCGGTAGGTGTCCCACAGCGAGAATGTGCCGTAGTTGATCCAGTCTGATGTCTTGTGGATCTTTTTGTCCGGGCCGCGGTAAGATCCGTCGACGTCGCAATAGATTGTCGGCGCAAGCATCGAGTGGTAGAGCGCGGTGTAGAACTTTACAAGATCATTCTCGTTTCCACCTTCGACAGTGATAGCCGAAAGACTGTTTTCCCAGGTTTGCCGCGCCATGTCGCGACAGCGGTCAAACCCGCAGTCAGCCGCTTCGGCTTCGAGGTTGAGACGTGCGCCGTCATACCCGGTGCACGAGAGGGCAGTGGCCACTGTGATCTCTCCGGATTCCGGAGGCGAGAAATAAAACCATGCCACCTCGCCGCTCCCGGTGACTTGACCGTCGCTGACAATGGGTGTGCGCTTTACCACCACGCTGTCCCAAGGCTGTGAAAAACGGGTTCTGAACCATAGTCGCTGATCGCGTGCCCATCCGTCGGAAAAGCGATAGCCTTCGATTGTAGTTGCATCGACAATGTTTATGTGGCTGTCTTGTGTGGCATCCCAGTTGGTGGCCTTCGACAAATTGAGTATCACTGCGGCCTGACGACCCTTGGGGAAGGTGTAGCGTTGCAATCCGCAGCGGTTGGTGGCGGTTAGCTCAACATTTATGTCGTAGTCTGGCAATCTCACCTGATAGTAGCCGGCAGTGGCCGTCTCGTCGGAATGTGAAAACCGTGAGTGAATGCCGAGAGGTTGTCCGCTTTCCCTTACAGGCAGTGTCACCGGCATGAAAGATATGTCGTAGAGATCGCCCGCACCTGTGCCTGACAGATGTGTGTGGCTGAAACCCGCGATGGTCGAGTCGGGGTAGAAATATCCCGCAATGCGATCCCAGCCCGGCAATCCATTGTCGGGGCTAAGCTGCACCATGCCGAAAGGCATCTGTGCTCCCGGATAGGTGTTGCCGGTGTAATCTGTGCCTATCAGAGTGTTGACATATCGGGCGCATTCGGCGTTTGTATTCCATGAAACAGCTATCGCTATGATGGCTGTCAGTATCAGTCGTGTCATTGGCGTGATTTTTGCCAAAGATAGCCTATTGAAGCCGATTGTGCAAGATGTATGTATAATAAGAAGCCTCGGTTCATATCGGCCGGGGCTTCTTATGGATTTTCATGCACGCTTTGTTTCAAGGTGAAATTGCAGTCATACGCGGAACCACGATAAATCGCTCAATTTATAACGGTAAGCGTTGAAGAGCTTTCAATGGCAGGAGTCGTGAAAATTCCTTCAGGAGACATTTCTGCTGTCATATCTTCGCCATTGAATATTACCTTAGATGGTAGATCACCTTTGGCAGATGCAAGTTTGAGCCTCAGACGTGCACCATACCCGAGTGTGCGTGTGAGCTTTCCACCATCACCGTAAATGATATCAAGACGGGTGTCAGGATTATACGATGGATCTCCCTCGATATTTTGGAAAAGTTTCCAGCCGTTTGTCTCAGCATATTGTTCTATGGCGATTTCGGGTACGTACAGAATCGTTTCGCGATCCATACGCGGATCAAAAGTGAAATATGATATGATTGGAGGCTCGATGGCTTTGATGCGCACCTCGTTGAGGTTGGAGCAATCATAAAATGCTTCAATCTCAATTTCAGCAAGTGATTCGCCAAATTCCATCACACGCAAAGCTCTGCAGCCATAAAATGCAAACTGACCGATATGCGTCAGAGCCTTAGGCAGATCAATGTATCTCATGCCATAACATTGTGCGAAGGCATAGCCTTCGATTGATGTGACTGTGCGGGGAAGACGCACGGTCTTGAGAGAGCTGCACTGCATGAATAAACCCTCGGCCACTGCCGGAAGTTCGGCAGGCAGTTCAACTTCGGCTATTGAACTGCATCTCAGGAATATGTAAGAGCCAAAATCAGTGAGGGTAGATGGCATGACGACTTTTGTAATGCCGGTGCACTCCTGGAATGCATACGAGCCTATGGAAGTAAGCCCTTCGGGGAGAATTAATTCAGTAATCGATGGACATAGGACAAAGGCTTCTTTGCCTATTGTGTGGACGCGGTGAAGAAAGTCGAGTGACGAAAGTGAAGTGCAGCCCGCAAAAGCCCATTGGGGCACATCTGACAACCCGTCAGGCGCTATAAATGTTTCAAGCGACGAACATCCATAGAATGCTCCTGTGCCGATTGACTCAAAACCAGTCGGAAGGGATACAGAAGTAAGACCGACATTGATGGCAAAAGCAAAATCACCTATTGTTTTGAGGCCTGGAGGGAAAGTGATATGCCGGATATTTTCACACCCGTCAAATGCTTCCATGCCAATCCGCGTGACCGTCTTGCCAAAATCCACGGATTGCAGCGATGCGCAGTTGTAGAATGCATATTTTTTTATGTCGGTGCAGCCATCCGGTATGACAAGGTCTGTCAGTAACATATTATCGACATAGAGAGAACCGTAGGGCGCGAGAGGTGATGAATTCTCGCCGGCGAAGTCATAAGAAAGCCATGCCTCCAAATCATTGACACGAACTGAGCGCAGTCGTGCGCAACCACGGAATGCATCTTCACCGAAAGTGGCGGATGTAGCCCGGACGGTCACTTCGGTAATGGCTTGGCAAAAATAAAATGCATTGTCCCCGATCGACTTTACTGATGCAGGGATGTCAACGGAAGTCACGGAATTGTTATCGGCAAAAGCTGAGGGGGCTATGGCTACGACAGTATATGATGCCTCCGGTGAGGATATCTCGGACGGAATCACCACCGCACCCGAAGCGGCTGAGCCATCGACGAGCTTGCAGGTGCCGTCTGACGAAAGGTCATAGCGCAGGCGATCAAGGGTAAAATCTGACGCACGACCGCATAGGGCGGTCAGAATCAGTATAAAATATGCTGATATTCTCATTGGATGCGGAATTTAAAGTGTTTATCACCAATTTTAATAATCACCACGCCTGAATAATCAATGCTAACAGACGAGGCTGATCCATTGTAAAGCAAGATGCCGTCGGCCGAATATGCTGTCCATGTTCCGGAGTAGCCGGTGACAGTGATTTCGTTTCCATGTGCCTTCACGTTCACGTCGGAGACCGATGGATCGTTGATAGCGGCGTCGTCTGTGAAGATCACCTGCAGTGTCGTAGCTTGATAGAGGGGCGGAGTGGTATAGTGTCCAAGGGCATTGATCTGATCGGTCACCGGCGCTCCATCAAGAGTGAGAGAGTGTAGATTCCAACCCTCATCAGGTCGTAATTGCAATGTGATCTGCGAGCCATAGCGTTCTTGAGTCGTGACACTTCCGGCTGGAAGCAAAACCGTGAGAGTAGGCCGGATTCCGGGCTTATCATCTTCGTCTACATCCCCAAAACGACTCCAGGGGTTTTCTGCCCGATATGCTTGCCTTGAATCGGTGGGGATGGTAAGGGTGGCTGATTGGTACACGGCATCATCGAATATGTAAGTGCCGCATTTGGGAGGACAGGATGCGGCACATACAACATTGATGATAGCGGGGCAGCCATCGAAAGCCTGCATGCCAATGGTTTCCAAGGAAGAGCCGAGCATGACGTCGCGCAGACTTATGCATGAGTAAAATGCTTTCCGGCCAATTGCAGAGACTGATTCGGGTATGACAATACTTGTGAGGTCGGCGCACCCGGAGAATGCATCGTCGGCCACTGCGGTTACGCGCAGCATCGTATTTCCATACATCACTTCGGCCGGAATAGCCATGTCGCCGGCAGCCTCTGGCGAGGCTACCACCTGACATTGGCCTTCATCTTCGGTAAGCTCGAAATTGAGCTCACGCAAGGAGAAATCCTGAGCTGATCCGGAGTAGGCGGTTGCCGCTGCAAGGATTAGTGTCAGATAGTTCGTGAAATTTGTTTTCATAATCTGATAGTTAGACATGTAAAAAGACAGGACACATCTCAATGACATGCCTGCCCATGAAGAACGAAACAGTATATTCTGACGAGACAAATTTACAAAATTTAGTTTGTTTTGTGAGTTACTTGGCATAAAAACGAAAATAATATCTTACTTTTGCGGCGTGAACGAAAAAGTGTTGTCTTAAACGCAAGAGAGCGTGCATGACACTGACATCTTATTTTTTTTTGCGCACCGAGAGCGGCATCAAGCCGGCCGATTCGTTGAGAATCGGTAGGGAACCGGGTGAGAATCCCGGGCAGACCCCGCTGCCGTATACCCTCCAAAACCTTTTCATTAATGTCACTGACCGTTATGGGTCGGGAAGGCGAAAAGACAATGAGGGAAGCCGGAAGACCTACTCGGGTGCGTAGCCACAGAAGCATACTGGGAAGACTGCTTTGGCTATTCGACTATATGAGTGGAAAAGCTCGGCGGACTTATGTGCATAACACACATGAGGTTGTCGTATGACAATAGTCTCGTTACACCGGTCGGACAGCATGAGTCCGTTTTCTCATGATCCATATCCTCCCGAGGATATGTTTGCTGATTGTGGATAAAAGTTTTTTGAACCCAATTGGCCCATGAGATTTAATTTTTATAAACTAATCATTGGAATCATTTTACTGAGCTGCGCGGCCACATCGAGCGCGGCCATCACTGATTATGTGCTTACGCCCGACCCCGGTGGCGCGGTGAAATCGCTCTCGACAATCAAAATCCAATTTCCCGAGGTGAAATTTCTGGGAATGTACGGGTCGAGCCTCGGCGGAGTCACTTTAACAAAAGTTGATGACCCTTCCACGGTATATGTGCCGACACAATCATCCTACAGTACCTTGTATAATTCCAACATGCAGAGCTTCATGCTCTGCATGCGCGATGATGCCGCCAAGAATCCTGTCGAAGTGACACAACCGGGTAGGTATGTGCTGCACTTCCCTGCCAAAAGCTTTGAACTGTGCGGCAGCTGGTACAGTAATCTTGGATGGAGTGAGGAAATAAATGTGACATACACTATCGATCATGATGGCAACATCGGATTTGACGACTTCCTGCCCGAAAATGATATTGTGGTATATCCGCGGCCGGGAGATGTGCAGGAGCTGAACTATGTCACATTGGAGCTGCCTATTGATGCAACTGAAGATTACGTAACCACGCCCGGTGTATCTCTCATAACACTGAAGCGCTTGGGCGAAGATACTGAGGAATACGTTGTGGCGTCGTGCACTTATGATTTGGAGAAGACCATACGTCTGGAGTTCCGTCCGAAAAATGCGAAATATCCACAGGCTGCACCTGTGTCCCAACCCGGTGAATACGTGCTCACCATCCCCGCTGGCACAATCAACATACCCACGACCGGCAAGATAAATGCGCCGATGGAGATACGGTATGCCGTCACGGGAGCATCCAGTGCAAGTTTCAAAAATGCGGTCGTGACACCTGCATCGGGTATACTTTCGCAAATAGATGAAATTTCGGTCTATTTTCCCGATCTGAAAGGTCAATTCAATTTTCCGGAAGGAGTCACGGATGTAACGAAATATCTCAATGGAACTGTCACATTGACAAAGCTCAACGAAGACGACGGATTTCAGAAAGAATACATACCCAGCTCCGCAACTTTGACCGGTCCGCGCACGGTGACATTCAAATTCCGTCGCAAGGCTTCAATGTCAACAAATCCGCAGGCAGAGGTCATCAGACTCCGCGGTGACTATCTGCTGAATATTCCACCCAACACTTTCAAGGAAAAAGGCGATGATTTCTCATTCAACGGACGCATTCAGGCTTATTACACCATAGACAGGCCTGAGGTGGACAACCCGATGGATATCTATGAAATCACTCCAACCGACGGTGCTCAGGTTGGCTCGCTCGAACGCATTTCACTCACCTTCCCTGAATTGGTCAACGGCATGAACTGGCCATTCGACTACTCAGGCATACGGATTACAAACGTTGACGATCCTGAAGAAACGTATAAAGCTTTGAGTGTGACGATGCAGAGCAATACGGTCAACTGGGGCTTCAACACCCTTGAGACAGTTTACGACTATACTCTTACGCTTACAAATCCGGGCACATACCGCATCACAATCCCCGCAGGCATATTGAGAGACTATACGGATAGCTCGCATGCTAATCCTGAAATTGTGACCACCTTTACGGTCAATCCTCAGCTCAATTTCAAATATACACTTACTCCCGATCCGGACACGGCTACTGATCATCTTACCGAAATCAGCATGATTGGCGGAGGTAAATCCTTAAGGATCAACCCTGATGCAGCCGTTTCACCGACCTTGCGCTCCGGTTCGGGCACAAGCTACAGCATCACGGCCTCTCAGCTAAATGACAATACATTGGTATTCACACTCCCCCAAGGGCTTGCCACTGGATCTTGGACACTTACAGTTCCGGCCCGCTATCTGATACAGACCAATGAAGAAGGGGCAGAAGTGTATAATTCCTCAGAAATAAATGAGACTTACCGCATAGTGACTCCCACGGAATATCAATGGGTATTTAACCCATCATCCGGTTCAAAGATGACCGGTCTGCCTGTGGTGTCGCTATCGCCGGTCGGTAGCGGACTGCGCTCGGTGGAAATTGTCGATGGAGTTGGGCTTCCAATGCTTTCAGGTGAGGGTGTGACTGTCAGTCCGGTTGTTTCGGTCAATGATTACGCGGTTGTACTTACTTTTCCTGACGATATTGTCCTCGCTCCGGGCAAGTATTGTCTGGAGGTGCCCGAAGGTTTGATCCGCACCCGCGACAATAATGGCCTTCCGGCACTAAGTGGCAAACTGACTGCAACATACGAGATAATCGAATATGAAGCTCCGGAAATATCCAACGGCATTTTCTTCCTCAACGAAGGGTGGTATGGCACCGATTTCGGCTCAATCAATTATCTCGATGAAAATTATCAGAATATGTCGTATAAGGTCTTTCAGATGGCCAACAATGGTAAAGGACTTGGCGTTACCTCGCAATATGCAGACATTTTCGGCGATGACATCTTCATCATATCAAAGCAAATGTCCTACACAGACCGTCAGGGACAGCTTACCGTCGCGGATGCGGAAACCATGAAGCTGAAACAGCAGATTGGACTTGGCTCTGCATCGGGACGCTCCTTGCTCTGCATAGATGCCGACAAAGCGTATGTCGGTACAGCCAACGGCATATATCCCTATGATATCGAAAATAATATGCTGCAAGAAGCCATTTCTGAAACAAGTTCGACAAGCAACGCTTATTCCGACCAGATCGGAGAAATGGTGCGCTTGGGAAACGTTGTTTATGCTGTGCGTCAGAATATGGGAGTATATGTGATCGATCCCGAAACTGACGAAGTCGAAGCGCAGATCAGCATACCCGATATCAACACGATTTTTGTCACGGGTGCAGGACAGCTCTACGCAGCTACGAGCAATCCATCGCACGCTTTTATATGTATAAATACGGATAATTATTCACTCACTTCTATTGCCATCGACAATGGTGACGAGGCTACGGTCGAGGATGTCTGGGGTGCTTGGCAGAAGTCTCCGCTTGCCACGGCAGTAAGGGGCAATGCAGTCTATTACGCGACATCCAAATATGCCGGTACAATAGCCCGATATGATTTCGACAGGCAGCAGTTTACACGCGATTTCATAAAGTTGCCTGCACAGATGGCGCTTTACGGCTCAGCGATCAGTGTCGATCCGATGTCGGGATACATTGTGCTTCAGGCCGTGGAAAGCAAAGAGTCGATAAACTATAGAAACAATGTCATATATTTCGCTAATCCCGAGACGGGCGAAATCGAAAACGATCTCACATTTTATCCCGAAAAACATGTGTGTCCACTAAAAATTGTGGACGGTTTATATAAGTTTAACAATTAA